>CAZOWS010000258.1:0-4353 GCA_964583365.1 uncultured Actinomycetota bacterium | reverse complement strand
TGATGGACGAGGCTGCAATTTCTAAGGCCAGAATCCTTGGCGGTTTGCGCCACTATCTGGAAGCCGACACAGCTGGAATTGCTGAGCTGTTGGATATGGCCAGCGACGCAAGAACAGCGGCAGAAATTGCGGACATAGCCACAAAAT
Source organism: uncultured Actinomycetota bacterium (assembly GCA_964583365.1). Lineage (GTDB taxonomy): Bacteria > Auribacterota > Ancaeobacteria > Ancaeobacterales > CAZGMX01 > CAZOWS01. The sequence continues at coordinate 4,206 of CAZOWS010000258.1, read as the reverse complement.
ACAGTGATGTCGAACAGAGAGGCTTCGCAACGGAATTGGCCAAGGAGATGCAATCGTACATTCCGCAATTGGTCATGGAGTACTTCGTGTCCATCGCTGCGGATGAGGTCAAGCGCGCTGTCATCATTAAGGCGGTTGGCGACAACATGAACGATCCAGCGGATGCGACCGTTAAGGCCAGCATCCTCGCTTCGTTGAACCATGTGGATGCATTCATCGCCAAGGCCAAGGCGACGCCTGGCAGCGAAATGAAAATTGCGGAATTTCCTGAGCTGCTGAAATCAGCGGCTGATGCCGGAGACTACGTTGAATCGTTTAAATTTAAAGGTAAAGATTCCACAAAAGCCGCGCACGATGTTGCCCAGGCTCTTACGGAATTGGGTCTTGCCAGGCAGTTGATGGGCAGGGACCATTCGTTCGAGGAATTGGTGGCTGCCGTTAAGGCAGGAAAGGTGAACTTGGACCAGATAAAGGAATTTACCTCTAACGTGAAGAATTTGGTGGAATACGATGTGCTTCCAAATGGCACGGCCACCAATTTCCGTCCCAAGAGCGCGAACGCGATAAAGATTATCAGGTATTTACTTGATAACAAGGTTGTCGTGAATTTGTACGCGACCGACCTGGAAGTTGACGCCATCAAGGGTCTACTCATTGGTGCATTTGGTCTTGATGTGGATAGAATACCAAACAAACAAGACTTGCATCTATTGAAGACAGATCCGAATCTTGCTGCCCTGGTTGCTGAACTTGCAAAAAGCAAGATACCTGTGGCGAACAGACGCATTGCCGCGTACACCGGGGATGTTGTCCAAACGGTTAAAGATGAAGGGTATGATCAAATTGTTGTCGGCGGTGAACATGTTACGTTCGACATGGTCGTGGGCGCCTTGATGGCTAAGGACCCTGCTGCGTTGAAGGCAATTCTGATGGCAGGTGGAGCTACTGACACGGAGGCGGCTAAGATCATGAAGCAGATCGCGATAGATGGCCAGATTCTGCCAGTCACAAAGACCGAGAGCATCATGATGAACATCGGAGCAAATCCGAGATCCTTCGAGGTGGCTGCGTAATCGAAGACGTCATCAGAAGAATCAGACTCCAAGCCCTTCAGGGGAACAAAGCCCCTGGAGGGTTTTGGTTTATGCGGGGTCTGTCATCCTGAGCAGCGCGAAGGATCTTGTTTGCCAATCTAGATCCTTCGTCGCTAATGCTCCTCAGGATGACAGAGCCCCCTGTAATTGGTCTCTACAGGTGCCGCTGAAGCAGATATTGCAGCGATGGTGGCATCTGTGGATACTCGAGGCGGAAACATACTACCCATGAAGAACGCCGAGAGTGTTATGAATAGCATCGGAGCAAATCCGAGATCCTTCGAGGTGGCTGCGTAATCGAAGACGTCATCCGCAGAATTAGATTCCAAACCCTTCAGGGGACCAAAGCCCCTGGAGGGTTTTGGTTTATGCGGATTCCGGTAAGCGGGAGATGAGGATTCAAAGTACGCCTCGGCACATTGCTTGCATACCCAATCAGGAATTGCATCCAGCATCGATGTGATAGGGGGCGCAGCTTGCCTATGGCTATGAGTACGGGACAATTAGTGCGAGAGCAAGACCCATCATTTCATCGTTGACAATATTAATAACAAAAGATATATTTAGATAACACTCTGGAAGGAGGTGAACACCATGCGAGCACAACAAGACCAGGTATTTTTAGCCGCAAGGATCCCTTTTGAGCTCAAGGCAAAGCTTTCCACGTATTGCCTTGGCCACGGCGTCAAGATCAACTACCTCGTTGCCGAGGCAATCAAACAAAAACTCTCGCAGATCGCCGAAGAGAAAGAAGACATAGCTATCGCAAAAAGAAGGCTCAAGGATGCGGAATTTCTATCCCCTAAAGAGTTGCGCAAATATCTCCTCAAGCGAGGCGTGAAACCCTGATGTTTCAGGTTTCCTATGAGAAAAGGGTCTTTAAAGACCTGGACAAAATTCCCAACCACGATGTCGAAAGAATCAACGATGTCTTCAAGACGTTACCGCTAAACCCAAGGCCCCTGGGCAGCGAAAAATTATCCGGACAGCCAGGTCTCTACCGTATCCGCAAGGGTGACTACCGCATCGTCTACGCGATCGACGTGAAAGAAAAATCAATCAAAATTCTCTTGGTAAGACACAGGAGAGATGTTTATCGCCGTCTGTAATATTCGACCAGCTCTCAGAGGTGCAGCAATCAGATTCCAAGCCCTTCAGGGGACCAAAGCCCCTGGAGGGTTTTGGTTTATGCGGACTTCGGTAGGCGGGAAATGAGGACTCAAAGTACGCTTCGGCACATTGCTTGCATACCCAAGCGGGAATAGCATCCAACAGAAGATGGTATCCTTTTCGATCGATGTGATAAGGGGCCGATTTTTTCTCCATTTCGCCCTTGCATTGAATGCATTTCATCGTCGATGCTATTCTATTACTTCAATCACGTAGTGTTTGAAATCAAGAATCACCTTTCCTGTTTTCTTGAGAAAGTTAAGACCCAAAAGACCTTCAACGGGGCTTTCGGGTGGAAGCGCATGACAGACAACATCAAATATCTTTGATGTAAACCCCAAACATGCAAACTTAGGAATTGTTACGATAGGGCAAATCACTGTGCCACTGCCAGTCGTAATTTCGATTGTCTTGGCCGAATGAGCGGGGTTTATTCCTATTCCCAAAGCGGCTTCCGGGGGAATGATTGTTGTTGTGGCACCCGTATCCAACGCCATCTTCAGAAGAACAGGCTCACCTTTACCGGTGAGCCTTGCATAGCAGATGATTAAACCTTTTTCAGATGTGAGCTCGAATCGTGCCACGGTGGTTAAAAAGCAGCAACGTGGCCTTTAGGAAGAGTATCTTCTGAGTACGATACAAGAACTGGCCATTTCCGTTTGCCGGAAAGAAGTTTCTTGTATACCTCATCTCGATGAGGGCTGTGCGCAAGCAACCTACCTGTCAATGGTGTTGTCGTAGATTCATCCATTGCATCTACAGCGATTAGAAGCCATTCATGCCGAAATTGCTTCTTAATGGATTCTATCTTATTGCTTTTCATAGCCTAATTATGCCCAATATGCCTGGTTCGGACAATTTTAATCTCAGATAAAGTTGAAGATCAATCAGGGGACCAAAGCCCCTGGAGGGTTTTGGTTTATGGCGGAGATCATCACAAACAAAGACAATTAAAAATAAACAAACATTGACAAATACTTCTTAAAAGTACACTATTATTATGTCCATCGGAGGGGTAACATGCTCAATCTCAATAAAGATGTCATGAACGTCAAGGAAGTTGCCGAATATCTAGGCTTGGGCATCGCCAAGGTTTACAGCCTCATTGAGTGCCGGCAAATCCCAGCTAGCAAAATTGGCAAGCAATATCGCTTCCTAAAACCGACCGTCAATGTCTGGCTCAACGCAAACATTGTCATGGCAGATACCGAATTCTTGCAGTTGCTACGCGACGTTCGAAAAGATTTCAAAAATGCCGGCTATACCCAAAAAGACATTGACCGTGCAGTCGCGAAAGTCAAAAAATCCGCCTAGAATCCTCATCGACACCAACCTGTTTATCTCAGGTCTGCTGTCTGGGGCCGCAAGCGTTGCTTCAAAGCGCATCGAGAAACTTGGCGACGGACATGACTACCAACTCTGCCTATCGCGCCCAATCTTTCACGAGTATGAAACTGTCCTTCACAGATTTGAGCACGTAGCCAAACACAAACGCCAAAAGTTGCTTGGCAAAATCCGTCAACATGCTCTCTGGGTGCGCCCCACAGAGACACTCAAAGTCATTGTCGGCGATCCATCCGATGATAAATTTCTGGAGTGCGCCGTGGCCTCCCAAGCCGAATTTATAGTTACTGGCGACAAGCTTTTACTTGCTCTAGGTTCCTTCCGGAAGACACGGATCCTCACGCTCGGTCAATTCAACAAGTTATCTCGTTCATAATCAATGGTAGTTGATAAACACTGCCGCCTGAGCTACACGAATGGAATGATCGTTGTTGCGGCGCCGGTATCCAACGCCATCTTCAGAAGAACAGGTTCACCTTTACCAGTGAGCCTTGCATAGCAGATCCTCAGGACAGACCCACCTGTGTATTTAACCAAGGCGGATCTTAAGCGTGTGGGCATCCAAGGGAGTGATGTGGACGGGGCGACCTTCTTTTCC
>CAZOWS010000257.1:0-5382 GCA_964583365.1 uncultured Actinomycetota bacterium | reverse complement strand
TGTAGCCATGGGTTCAAAAACTGTGCTTGTCTCCGGATGAGCGCGAAGCAATTCCTCGAGCGTCTTAGGTCCATCATTTTCAAAACGCATGCCGGTCCGTTGAAGGAGATAGGTTTTTAAAGTGGGCAAACGCAGTATCCCCAAAGTATCCTGTAAGCGGGTTGAACCTGGGCGGAGATAAGCAGACAGAAGCTCACATACTTTAATCTCTTCTTCGCTGCGTGACATACGTTGAAAGACCGATTCCAACATTGCAGGAAGGCCTTCGGCTTTAGCCATTTGAGTTCCCACAATGGGCCAGTGCAGTAGCATGTATGTGGCTTGAAACAATTCCAATGAATCGGGAAAAAGAACACGGTGTGATTTGACGAATTCCCACACCTCACCTGGCCCCATGCTAGCGAAGAGAGTGGCAATAAAATCGACGCGAATAGGCCTAGAATATCTGCTAGATACGACCTCAAGGTCACGCAAATGCGGCCTTAAAAGACGCTGCAGCTTTGCGGGTGAGTGCCAATTGGATTGTATTATATCGCTGACGTTGGTGGGAGCTCCCACAAGGGTTTTCCTGGAGATTCTTCTCAGCTCCAGATCTAAGGTTATAAGCTTCAGTACATCACTAACGTTTCTTTTCTTATTTGCAAAGCTAGCCTTAGCATTGGCTGTCAAAGGAGAATCCGCGACATATTGCTCAAGGCGACGCATAGTGCTGATGATGAGCGCCTGCAAGATTTGCAACTCCGATTCGGAAAAAATAGCTATGCCACCAGCGTAAGGTTCAGTGACCAAATTAAGAAGCCTATCGATGAGGCCAATGCGAAACGCTTCGCCCCGCTCAGATTGAACATGATTTCCATAAGATACGTGAGGAAATTTTTCTAAATAGTGCCGAAAAAAAATTGAATTGTTGACTTCCACACCGAGTATTCTAGCGCTGTCGCCTATTGTTCCGGATGTCTGCTCCATTTGGACACGCCAGCCACCTTGTTCGGCTATATAGTTGTCTATAACTCTTCGCAAGCCTGTGTCGGAATCATATTCTCTTACCTTAACCGATTTGGGAATTTTAGTTATATCTGTGCCTGTGGGTACAAATAGAAGCATACTTTCTGTGATGGATATATCGCCTATGACAAACGTGTCATAAGGAGAAAGATTCACCAGTTGCTGATTCAGGCTTTTCAGAGGAGCAACAACCGCAAACGGCATATTTTCCCAAGAGCCACCCCCATGCTCTTGCACGAGCTCGCCTAATGAGAAGTGAATCGTTGGATGAAAAGACGGGGGCTCTTCACCCTTCCACCTTCCTGTACTAGAAATATTCAATCTTCCAGATTTAAGAATCCCCGTTTGTGGAAGAATTGATGTCGCATGGACAGCGAACATCCTGGTTTCTAATTCCGCTAGGGGTGGGGGGGTAGATGAAGTGTAGGAAAAAGCATCCTGTATTTTTACTTTTTGACCCTTTGATGCCGAGGTGATTGCTTCTATTACTTCGCCTAACCGGCTTCTCGGTGCAAGGGTCTCGTGGTTCGGATGAGCAGAAATGATTTGCTCAAATACAAAAATTCCTACAAGTACAAAGTTAAAGATCCTTGTATTCCGCGCCACAACACACCTCATCCTTGTGCCCTTTCGGACACCTAGAACTACCCGATAAAAAGAGCTTTGTCAAACCGGCTGGGGTGCTTTAAGTATCTTTAAAAGAGCTAGTTTGCGACAGAAGACCCTGTAGAGTTGGTTTCGCAATATACCAGAAACTTGCCTGTTCTTTCTGCTACCGCCAATCTTCCATAGAAGATTCTCTCAACGACAATGATGCACTCAATCGCTTGTCTTATTAGTTGGGAAAAATTGTGGAGGAATCAACCAGACCCCAGGTAGGGTTGGCACAAGTATCTTGCTGGGAGGGGGACTCGGCGCCTTCCGCTCGCTACGCTCGCTTCAGGTCGGCCCCCCGGCGCAAAAAAACACTCGCCAGCTCGCGTTTTTTAAACTCGCGCCTCCTTTCGAGTCCTTGATTCTTGTTGCAATAGCTCGTAGTCCAGCGCTAATAAAATTGGTTGGGGTGATTTTATGCTGGGAGGGGGACTCGAACCCCCATAGCCTTGCGACCGCTAGCACCTCAAGCTAGTGCGTCTGCCAGTTCCGCCATCCCAGCATTTTCTATAGACATCCTGAGGGAAAGCTGTGACCGAAGGCTCTGCTTTGATACCAGGCTAGATCCTTCGCTTCGCTCAGGATGACAGGCCTATGAGGAGGCCTGTCATTTCTTCAGCACTTCTTTCAGCCGCTTCGTGAGAAGCGGGATGATTTCGAATAGATCTCCGACAATGCCTATTGTGGCTACACCAAAAATTGGGGCGTCGGGATCTTTGTTGATGGCGACTATGGTATCAGAAGTTCGCATGCCGACAAGGTGTTGAATCGCGCCGGAAATTCCGCAGGCGACATATAATTTAGGTCGGACGGTTTTTCCTGTTTGGCCAACTTGATGCGCGTAGGGTATCCAGCCTGCATCTACCACCGCGCGCGAGGCGCCTACGGCCGCTCCCAACACATCAGCTAGTTCGCGCACTAGCTTGAAATTTTCTGGGGCCTTCAATCCCCTGCCGCCCGAGACAATCACGTCGGCCATGACCAAATTGACATTGCCGCCTGCATCGGCGACTTGCTCGACGATTTGTACGCGGCTTTTGAGCTCCTCCGCGGCGAGACTCAACTTTACGATTTCGCATTGCGCTGCCGGGGATGCGGCCCTCTCTCGAAAAACCTTGGGCCGAATCGTTGCCATTTGCGGTCGCTTTTGGGCAATTCGTATCACAGCCATTGCAGATCCGCCGTAGACGGGCCGCATCATACGAAATCCTTCAGCATCCCAACCTATCTCCACGCAATCGGCTGCCAAACCGGTGTCGCAAAGAGCCGCGACTCTTGACATCAAAGGTCTACCGGTCATCGTGGCTCCGGCTAAGACTATCTCGGGCTGATATTCCTTGATCACGCGATGGAAAATCGCGGAATAGGGTTCGTCTAGATAATTTTCCAACGTCGCATGCTCAGCGACGAATATTTTAGAAGGTCCAGCGCCTTTTAATTCTTCGAGCGCACCCGCGACGTCCTTGCCAATCCAGAGCAATGCGACTTCCGCGCCCATAGTGGATGCAAGCGCATGCGCGCCGGTCATCACCTCGTGAAAAACCTTGGGGATTTTTCCTTTTTTTTGTTCGGCGAAAACTAGAATGCGCGGCGTAGGCATTAGAGCAATTGCCTCGCGCGAAGTTCAGTGATCAATTCCTCGACAACGGCGGCTGGCTCACCCTTTAGAACTTTTCCGGCGGGCCTTTTGGCGGGCGCGACAATCTCTGTCACCTTCGCGGCCGACCCCGCTGCTCCAACCACTGTCGCATCGACACCCAAATCTTGCGCCGACCACTTCGCTATCGGCGCATCTTTCGCGCGCAGCTTGCCTTTAAGCGAAGGCAAGCGCGGGACATTGATTTCCTTTACCGTGCCGATAACGGCCGGCAGCGGGCATTGCAAAACGTCGTAGCCGTCCTCGGTCGTGCGCTGCACTTTGACCGCCGCGGACGCAATCTCGTCAAACTTTTTTACGGCCATCACGGCCGGCCAACCCAGATGCACGGCCAGTTGCGGCCCTACCTGTCCGGTATCACCATCCATGGTTTGCTTTCCTAAAAGAACGATGTCCACAGCGCCGATTTTTGCTATAGCCTTAGCCAAAATTTTGGCGGTCGCGTTGGTGTCGGATTGATCAAAAGCGCTATCGCAACAGAGTACGGCTTCGTCGGCGCCTAAGGATATGCCCTCGCGCAAGGAAGTCAGCGCTGTCTCGGGACCAACGGAAAGCAGCGTGACTTTGCCGGTCTGTTTTTCTCGGATGCGAAGGCCTTCTTCGAGCGCGTATTCGTCGAACGGATTCAAGATTCTGTCCACGCCGTCCAGCTTCAATGCACCGGTCGCGTCCATCTTGACTTGGGCGTTGTTGGGGACTTGTTTGATGCAGACGACGATGTTCATGATTTATGCTATGTCCTGAAAAACGGTAATTAGGGACACACTCCCCATTTTAAAAGCTAAATGGGGGTATGTCCCTAATTACCTACCCTTTGACCCGTTCTTGCGCGGCGCTTTCGCGGATCAGATGCATCGCGATCACGTTGCGTTGAATTTCGTTGGTGCCTTCGTATATTTGCGTGATTTTCGCGTCGCGCATTCTCTTCTCTACCGGAAATTCACGCATGTAGCCGTAGCCGCCGAATACCTGTACTGCGTCGGTGGTCACTTTCATGGCCATGTCGGAGGAAAATAGTTTTGTCATGGCCGAGCCTTTAGCAAAATCTTTGCTGCCCGCGTCAATGTTGCGCGCGACCAGATAAAGCAATGCGCGGGCGGCTTCCAATTGTGTCGCCATGTCGGCCAGCATGAATTGAATGCCTTGAAACGAGACAATGGGCTTGCCGAATTGCTCGCGCTGGCGCGCGTAGGCTATCGCGTCATCCAACGCGCCTTGAGCAATACCCACGGCTTGCGCGGAAACACCCGGACGCGCGTGATCGAATGTCTTCACGGCGATGATAAAGCCTTCGCCTTCTTTTCCCAAAAGTCTGTCTTGGGGAATACGACAATTGTCCATGATGACTTGGCGTGTGGACGAAGCACGAATACCTAACTTATTTTCTTTTTTGCCGAAGCTGAGCCCTGGTGTTCCTTTATCCACGATAAAAAAACTCGCGCCTCGCGTGCCGCGCGCCTTGTTGGTGGAAGCGAGAATCGTGTAGGTGTCTGCCACGCCCGCGTTGGTGATCCACTGTTTGGTGCCGTTCAAAACCCAATGATCGCCATCCTTCACCGCGGTTGTTTTCACGGCGCCGGCCTCGCTACCGGAATCCGGTTCAGACACACAGAAAGCGCCGGTCTTGAATCCTTCGGCTAGAGGTGGGAGGAATTTTTTCTTTTGCTCGGGCGAGCCGGCCAATAGTATTGGCTGCACGCACAGCGCCGTGGCCGCAAAAACTAGAGCAATGCCGCCGCAGGCGCGACTGAGTTCTTCGGTGGCAATGCAGAGCTCCACTACGCCGCCGCCTAAACCGCCGTATTCCTCAGGGAAATAGACACGGCATAGATCGCTCTTGGCAATGGCATCGATGATTTCTTGCGGGACTTCCTGTTTTTCGTCGCATTCAGCGGCAATCGGAGCTATGCGCTCGCGCGCTAGTTTTCTGGCTATGTCGCGGACGGCTAGTTGGCGTTCTGTGAAGAAATAGTCCATGTATCTCCTGTCACCCTGAGCAATGCGAAGGGTCTTGTCCGGCTAACGAGATCCTTCGGTCGTTTCGGTCCGCTAGTTTGCTCCGCTAG
>CAZOWS010000256.1:0-8042 GCA_964583365.1 uncultured Actinomycetota bacterium | reverse complement strand
CCTGCTTATTACCAAGGCGAAGGAAGGCAAAATGGTGGTGCGGCTCAAGGGCGGCGATCCTTTTATTTTCGGACGCGGTGGAGAAGAGGCCTTGGATTTGGTGAAGGCGCACGTGGCTTTTGAAATTGTGCCCGGCGTAACGTCGGCGATCGCCGTGCCTGCCTACGCGGGTATTCCCGTGACATTCCGCAATGTTGCATCGTCCTGCTCCATCATTACCGGACATGAGGATCCCACGAAGGGTCGCTCGGATATCGATTGGGATCATCTGGCCAACGGTGGAGGAACTCTCGTTATTTTGATGGGGACCAAGGCGCTGCCAAAAATATGCGCCCGATTAATCAAGGCCGGTCGCAAACAAACGACCTCTTGTGCAGTGATATCGCGTGGGACATACGCGCATCAGAAAACCGTGACGGGGACATTGGTGAATATCGCGCAAAAACTGCGCGCAGAAAAATTACCGACTCCGGGCATATTGGTAGTCGGGGAAGTGGTTCGGCTCAGGGAAAAACTGAGTTGGTTCGATAAACGGCCTTTATTTGGTAAAGCCATCGTTGTCACACGCGCGCGCGAGCAGGCCAGCGACTTGCTGCGATCGCTGGAGGATTTGGGCGCCGAGGTGCATCAAGCGCCTACGATTCGCATCGTGCCGCCGGAAAGCTATGCCGGGCTGGACGCGGCGATACGATCTATTCTGAGTTACGACTGGATTTTTTTTACGAGCGTGAATGGCGTGAAAGTATTTGGAGAGAGATTGCAAGCCTGCAAGGTTTCACCAGCTAGTCTCCGCGAAATAAAAATTGCCGTGATAGGACCCGCGAGTCAAGCTCCTCTAAAAGAGTTGGGATTGAAAGCACATTTGATTCCCAAGCGTTTCGTGAGCGAAGGAATTATCGAAGCCATCGATGCGCAGCGCATCGTGTTGCGGGGCAAGCGCATCCTTTTGGCCAGGGCCGAAGAGGTCAGAGATTTTCTGGCGCCGGAATTACGCAAACGCGGGGGCATTGTCGAGGAAGTGGTGGCCTACAAAACCGTATCGGAGGAAAAATTAGATCCCGAGATTTTGCAGAAAATCCGCGGCGGCGCCATCGACTGGATAACGTTCACGAGCTCCTCCACCGTGAAAAACTTTTTTGGGTTGTTGGATCACGGTGCGGGCAAAGGCGTTCTGAAAAAAGTTCGCATGGCCAGCATTGGGCCGATTACATCGCAGACCTTGCGACTGATGGGATACAAACCAGCCGTGGAAGCCAAGGTGCACACGATTCCTGGGCTTGTAGATGCGATCATTCGCGTGGGGGGAAAGATCCCATGACCCTTTCGCTGCTCCACGCCTCCGCGCGTACCCCATTGGTGCAATCGCGTTTTGGACCCTCGGCTATAAAAGCCGCCGTCTCCAAAACGCGATTGCACTCAATGGGGCCCACGCGCTCCCGGCGAGTCGCTGCTCAAGGGTCATGGGACCTTTCCCCCACAATCATTGGTAGACCCTTGTCCGTGCATAGTCTTAAAAGACGAGCAGCGGGTGGCTGCCCCGCGACAGGACCCGCTGCGATGATAGAAATCAGAATATGAATCTCGGTAATCTCAAAATCTCTACGGTGTCCGATGGGTCTTTCCGGCTCGATGGGGGGACCATGTTTGGCATTGTGCCTAAAGTCTTGTGGGAGAAAAAAGTCGAGGTGGATGCGCTCAATCGTATTGGACTGGGGATGAATTGTTTGTTGATTCAGGATGGGACTCGCAATCTTTTGATCGAAACTGGAACGGGGTCCAAGCTGGGACCGAAAGAGGAAGATATTTATGCGTTGGATAGAAAGACCAATTTGGAATTGTCCCTGGGTGCGGCGGGTCTGAATTCCCAAGATATTGAAGGAGTTTTTGTCACGCATTTGCATTTTGATCATGTCGGCGGCGCGACTAAAAGAGAAGCTAGCGGCGATATTGTGCCGGCATTTTCGAAAGCAAAATATTTCATGCAGCGCGGCGCTTGGGACGAAGCTGAAAATTCGCCCAATTACAACAAGCGCTCGTTCATGCCTGAGAATTACCGGCCGCTCAAGCAACACGATCGTATTCATTGGTTGGAGGGCTCGACCGAAATCATGCCGGGCGTGCGCGTGGAAATATCCGGCGGCCATACGGAGTTCCATAGCTGCGTGCTGCTCGAGTCCATGGGCCAGCGCGCGATATTTTTTGGCGATTTGATTCCGACCACCGCGCATTTAAAAGGCCCCTACATGCCCGCGTACGATTTGTTTCCTTTGGTCACGCTGAAACGCAAAGAGCATTGGGTGAACAAGGCCATCGCGGAAAAATGGATTTGTATCTTTTATCATGATCCCAAAATCCCGATGGCCTATTTGGATCGGCGCAAGGATGGAGAAATTGAAGTGATTCCCATTAAGGAGCTGTGAGTTGCCTCAAGCTGCTGTGATGCGAGATTTGTTCGACCGTGTTGCCGGACGCTACGACTTGGCCAACAAGGTCTTGAGCGTGGGTAGCGATTCGGGCTGGCGTTGGGCTGTTGCGCGGGAGGTGTTGCGCGATAATCCCAGGATGATTTTGGACATGTGCAGTGGGACCGCGGATCAGGTGTTGGCGATTCGCGCGAGCAAGGATTTTAACGGTTGTGTGGTGGGGGCCGACATCTCTCGGGAAATGATGCTGGTTGGGATAGGAAAATTGCGACGTCAGGGCTATGACGCGCCGATGGTTTTGTCCGATGCCCATGGTCTTGGCCTCGGCTCCGGCGTTTTCGACTGCATCACTCTGTGTTTTGGCGTGCGAAACTTTGAGCGTATCGTGGACGGATTAAAAGAAATGGGTCGCGTGCTACGGCCCCAAGGAAAAATCGTGATATTGGAATTCACGCGGCCAGCGAATAGATTTCTCTGGGCGCTGTACCGGCAATATCTCACGAAGATTCTGCCGTTCATCGGAGGGCTTGTTACAGGTCAACGCGCCGCCTATCGGTATTTGGCGTCCTCCATCGATTCTTTTTTGACGCCCGCGCAGCTGGCTGCGAGGCTAGAGGAAGCCGGGTTCTCGCAAGTCCGTCATCAATTTCTTAGTGCAGGTATCGTAGCTATCACGACAGCCATCAAAAAGGAAATCTAATCCATGTACTATCCAGCCTATCGCCCGCGGCGCACGCGCAGAACGGAATCGTTGAGAAGGATGTTTCGGGAAACACATCTGGGCACAAGCCAATTGATCGCCCCTTATTTTTTGCGGCATGGGAAAGGCGTGCGTGACCCCATTGCCTCGCTGCCCGGGCACTTTCAATGGTCCGTGGATCGCTGGATGGAGGAATTGCAGGAAGTCGTGGACTTGAAAATCCCCGCTGTGCTGCTCTTCGGGATACCGCAGACCAAAGATAAAAAGGCCAGCGAGGCCTACGATCCGGGCGGCATCGTGCAGCAGGCGATTCGGGCGGCGAAAGAGGAGTTTCCCCAATTGGTCGTGATCAGCGACGTGTGCCTATGCGAATACATGGATCATGGCCATTGCGGCGTTGTCGGATTGAAGGAATCCAGGTCCGGTAAGGCCAACATGCAGTCCATTCAGGATTCTTACGAAATTAAAAACGATCCGACGCTGGATTTGCTGGCGCAGGTTGCTGTCTCCCACGCGAAGGCTGGAGCGGACATTGTAGCACCCAGCGACATGATGGATGGGCGGGTGAGGGCGATTCGCACGGTGCTGGATGAAAGCAACTTGGAAGACACGATTATCCTGTCCTACGCCGCAAAATATTCCTCGGCCTTTTATGCCCCGTTTCGCGAGGCTGCGCAGTCGGCTCCGCAGTTCGGTGATCGCAAAACCTATCAGATGGATGTCGCCAACACCAATGAGGCCATGCGCGAGATCGCGATGGATCTCGAAGAGGGTGCAGACTTGGTGATGGTCAAGCCCGCGCTGGCTTATTTGGATGTGCTGTGGCGCGCGAAACACGAATTCGGTATACCTGTCGCGGCGTTTCACGTCAGCGGGGAATACGCGATGGTGAAGGCCGCTGCGGAGAAAGGCTTGTTGGACGAAAGAGAAGCGATGCTGGAAATTCATACCAGCTTCGCGCGCGCGGGCGCGGACCTGATTGTTACCTACGCGGCAAAAGAGATGGCGCGTTGGTTGAAGGACTCAGCGTAAAAATTCTTTCGCGTAGCGGCGGGCTAGAGGACTCGGATCGTTGAGCATTCTCTCGATGTAGACGCGATTGTCGCCGATACTGATTTTGTCCAGCGCCTCCAGCGCGTTGGCTCGCACGAGTTCGTAGGAATCATTCAAGGCGGATATCAAGTCCTGCTGCGTTGTCTCGAGGCGCAATCTTCCGGCCGTAAATGCCCCGCACGCGCGTATCCAGCGATACGGAGATTTCATCCATTGGCGCACCCACGCGATCAAATCTTCCTGAGACGGCTCGGAGGCTTCTTTGGAGGAGACGGGGGTTCTCTCTTCCAATATCGGCACGAAGGCCTTGGCGATCGCCTTGTGTCCTATGGCCTCCAATCCATCCAACGCGGCGCCGCGCACAAAGCGATTGGGGTGAAAAATATCTTTGATGATGCGTTGCATGGCCGGCGTGTTCCCCGAGAGAATGCGCAGCACTCCCAGGACATTTTCCTTTGCCTGCGCGTTCAGATGCATGAAGGTATCGTCGAACAACAATCGGATATCTTTTTGTTTGATCCCGAGCACGCGTGCCTGCCATTCCTTGTGTCTATGCACCGAATCAATTTCAGCCAGCGCTACATCCCGCAATACGTTGGCAACGCGCGTGTCGGTCATCGTGGCGGCCACGTTGATCAAATGTCGCCGCGCGTAGATATCCGGATGGGCAATGGATTGGAGCAGCAACTCGGTGCAGAACGGGGCTAATTTGATGAGCGCTGCGGTAATGCTGTGTTGCAGCGACGTGTTCACGAAAGGCAGCATCTCTATCAATGTCTTGGCTGCCCGCTCGGAACGTGTTGCCCCTAGCGATGCGATGGCGCGTAGAATGATTTTTTTATCCTGACTTCTGCTTGCCTCGATTAAGGCTTCCATGCATGGCTCGGTCGCAATCTCGCCGAACGCGTACAAGGCGGCCAGCTTGTGGGGTAGCGAATCGCTTCGGTAATGGGAAAACAAAACCTCCATCGCTTGAGGCAAGTCGGGCTGCGATTTCCAGCGCCACAAGCCGATCGCGGCGTTGGCACTGACGCGCCAGGCGGAGTCGGCCAGGGCATTGCGCAAGAGTTCCGTGAGCGCGGTGTTGCGCGAGGCGACGATAGCATCCACGGCATTGGCTCGGACGCGGGCGTCCTCGGAAGTCATGGCTTCGCGGAGTATGGCCGTGATCTTGGGTGTGCCCAAAGTCCCGAGCACGCGGATGACCGTGGCCTGCACGTGGGTGTTGGATTCGCTATGGTACAACTCGATCAAGGGGTCAATGGCCGATTTGCTCTTGATTTCTCCGAGCAACGCGACGACAAAAGTGCGCACGTTGAAATCCTTGTCTGTCAGGCAATCGCATAATTTTTCCAATATTTCCTTTTCCCCCAGTCTCGCGAACATGCCCGCAAAAGATTCCAGCACGCCGAAATTTTTATCCTCGAACATTTTCATGATTTGACGCAGATACACAGCGCGCAGACGCAGCATCATGAATAGGTAAAGCAGCGAAAATACCGCGGCCAGACCAGTCACGACGGACAGCGGGAAATTCTTGACGGCGAGCAGCAATAGTCCCGCCATAAAAACGCCCAGCGGGGCGATGACGCCCTCGGCGAAGGCCTTCGACCGGCCGCGCTTTTCGCTCGATATGGGGCTGTATATAACCTGAATCGAACTGCGATGCAGGGAACTGGAAAGAAATTTTTGGCCGAAGCGCGTGCCCAACGCGGGCACAAAATCTGCGTTCTTGCCGCCGGCCACGGATGCGACGAACAGCGATCCGAAGCCCACGCCGAACATGGAGGGCAATACAAGCTGGGCATTGGTGACGCCGAGGCTGCGCAGTATGCGATTGACCAGAAAGAACTGAAACAAAAGCGAAGCCGCGATAGAGATGCCGTCGAACAACGCGAAGAATGCGGTTAATTGTTCTACCTGGATTTTTCCGTCCACGGTGAAATGCCGGACGGAAACCGTGTTGAACAAGAAGTCCGTAAAAAACGCGAGTATGGAATAAAACACCAGCGAGAAACAAATCATTTGCACGAGTTTGGACTCGCGCACGATACGGAAGTCCAGTTTGAAACGGGCCCATTTGCCTATCGAGGGTTCTTTCTTGGGGATCACGTCCGAGGCCGGCTCTATCGGGAATGCCTTTTTGATCATCGCAACGAGAATCAACGTGCCGACGAGCAACCCCGAGGAGACCAAAAGAATCATTTCGGTGCTTACAAAGCCCACGAGGAATTTTGTCCCAAACGTTCCCATCATGCCGCCGATCAGCGAGTATCCGATCACGAGAGGATAGATGCGCTTGGCCTGGCGTGAGTCGCATAGGTCTCCCGCGATCAGCCAGAACTCCAAAAACAAAATGCTGTCGGCGATGTTCGACAAAAGATAGGCGAGGTAATACACCCATGTCTGATGGGCCAGCATCGCAAAAAAAGAAAACACGAACAAACCCGCGAGACCCAATGTTGTGATTCGATATATCGCGATGCGCGGCATTTTGTCCACCAGCGGGATGAGCACGAGTCCGGTGATGGTCAGACCTATCGCCGAGATCATGTAGGAATAGGGAAGAAAGGCCACGCCGACATGGGCGACGAACAGAGAATTGCTGACGGTCTTGATCGAGGCGATAACCATGCAGACAGCCACGATCAAGGCCTGCAAGAGCAGCAGGGGTTTCCAGTCTTCGGGGTGAATACGGAACACCCGCCCGAGCCAGGCTCGCAGAATATCCAAGGTATTACCCTTTTTCCAGCGTGGCGATGCGGTCGATCACTTTTTCGAGATCGGAGGCGTTGGGCTTGAGGGCTAGATAAGTCCAGTACTCGGTGATGGCCTTAGGCTTATTGCCGAGGGATGCATAGGCCGCGCCGAGGCCGTAATGGGCGTCGGCGTATTTTGGATTGAGTGCGAGGGCTTTGCTAAAAGCCGCTGCGGCGTCTTGGTGTTTCCCGGCTCCGGCCAGTTCCACGCCTTTGTTGTGCCATTCCGATTCTTCTTTGGTCGTGGCTTCACTGTTGCTGGGTGATGGATGGGCGATGCGTCCCGTGTCCTGCTGCAGATTCGCTGTGCGGAGAGTTTTTTCTACCCACTTTTCAACCTGCTGCCGGCGTTTGGAATCGCCCGGGCTGAGTTTGAGGTATTTTTGAAAATGCTCGAGGGCCTTGTCGTTTTTGTGTTCGACTAGCGGGTAGACTATGCCCAAGTAGAAATGCGTTTCCGGGTCGTCTTTGTCCAGGAAAACGGCCTGATTCAGCGCGTCCAGCGCGTTCTTGTTTAGGCCTTTGCGCGCGTACACGCGGCCGATGCTGCGGAGCGCGACAGCGTAATCCGGGTCCATCACAATGGCGTGATAGTAGGCGTTCAAGGCCCGACCGAAATTTTCCTTGGCCTCGTGTTTTTGTCCGCTCTTGTAAAATTTGGAAGCTTCGCCGCGGTCGCCCTCGTAAGCGATGGCATTTGAATAACACAGCGTCAGCAGCAGTAAGAGCAATGCGCAGATCGTGGTTTTTCCTACCCGTGTCATCCTGAGCATCAGCGAAGGATCTGCTTTTGCTTTAAGCACGCGGCTTCTCCGAAAGGCTTTGAATCTCTTTATTTGCCTCACGCAGTCTTTGGCTGAACACTTTGAAAATCTCGAACGCGATTTCCGGATATTCGTTGACGACTTCTTTGAAACTTTCTTTGTCCACGGCGAGCAGCGTGGAGTCTTCGGCAGCCCTGGCCGATGCGGAGCGAGGGGAATCATCCAAAAGCGACATCTCGCCAAAAAAGGCCTGCTCGTGCAGCATGGCCAGTGTTTTTTCCTGGCCCGACCCCAACATCTTAAAAATCTGCACGGACCCTTTTTTGATGATGTAGAGCACATC
>CAZOWS010000255.1:0-5109 GCA_964583365.1 uncultured Actinomycetota bacterium | reverse complement strand
TTCGAAGGGAGAGGGAGTAAAGCGTGGAAAATCCTAAAAAATAGACCAGGGATTTTTTCTGGAGAGCCATTTTATATTGTCCTCCACATCAGGAGGTTACAAAGTGTTCCGTTTTGGGGTGGCGGTTTGCTCAGACCTCTGAGACATGAAATCACACTTGTTCGAAAGACTTCTGCTACGTTTTTCGAAAGGTCGAATTGTCGACGGCCTCTGGATCGGCACGCCTGAATCCAATCCCGACGATATCCTGCACCGCGTCGCGCAAGCTTTACTTCTAATCAAGACCTATGACCCGTGCCGCTACGACCGACTACGCCGGGATCTCGTACGTATTTGGGTCCGTTTGCTGTCTGGCGAGATGGGCTGCTTCAATCGGCGCCTGCGAGCATGTGAGCTCGACCCACGGTTCGTTCTGCAATCTTCAGTCACGCCATCCGAAATTGCGGCTGTCATCACCCATGAAGCTGCACATGCAAGGCTAGACCAGTGCGGCATCCACTACACCGAGGACAAGCGTCACAGAATCGAATACGTGTGCCATCGGCAGGAAATCGCGTTTGCCAAACGCTTACCCGATGCGACTGCCGTCAGACAACGCGCCGAGCGACTCCTAAGCATGCCACCTGAGTTCTGGGATGACACCACCTGGGATGAATCTATCGAAGAGAATATCAAAGCGCTTCGATATTTAGGGGTGCCTGAGTGGCTGCTGTCAGTCTTTCGAACCGGACGAGTGCTAATCCGTAAGGTGCGCACTTGGTTAGGAACAGCATAAGAATGGAACGACACCACAAACGCCGATTGTTCTTTGGCATGGCATTTGCTGTCACGTTTGTTCTCACGCTGTGGTTCATTCATTCCGAATCATCACCGATTTATAGGTGGGCCATTTACCACGTGGACTTTGGAAACATTGTGACCGTATGGGAATTTCAGGGACACACGACGTATCCGTAATACCTAGTTTATTTTTCCACCTTGATCTGGCATGAGTTCCCTATATTTTCCGATACCGCGTGCTGCGTCCGAGACCGATCCGCACCACCGATCCAACGTCCTTTAAGTTCATCGATTCGGATGATTTTCTGCCACATGCGGGAAGGAAGATGTTCGAGTCTTTTTACGAATACGTCCCCCGTGGGGCTATCTTATGTCTTAACTATATAAGATTATATAAGATATTCTAAAAAGGTAGCCCCCTTTTCCCCTTGCCATGGCGTTCATACATGGTACTATAGGCCACCTATGTCCTCCGAACAGGTCTTCTATAAAAAGATCGTCCATGAGGATGGGAGCATTCTTGAAATGAAAGTTTGGTACGTGCCCATATCCGCGCGATATCCAGATGGAATTAGGTACTCCCTCTACTTAGTCCAAGAGGGCAAGGTTCTCGTGGGGTACGACAATCATCACCCTAAAGGTCATTACCGTCACTACGGGGTCAGACAAGAGCCGTACCAGTTCGTTTCTACCGAACAACTACTTCATGACTTTAACGAAGACAGAAAGGGGCACCACCATGAAAGTTAAAAGAATTCAAATTAAGTCCGTTGAACAGGGCCTGAAGGAATTTGCCCGGGCCTTCAACTCTGTTGTTGCAAGAAAATCCATAAAACCACAACACGGTACATTCTTCGCAAGCATTGCCGCCGCGCGCAGGTTCTTAACCCCCAGCAGGATTGCTCTTCTCAAGACCATCAAGCAACACAAGCCGGCATCCCTTTACGAACTGGCGAAGCTAACCCATCGGGACTTCAAGAACATTTCACAAGACATTGCCTTCTTAAGCGATCTTGGGTTGGTGGACTTGGGTAGACCCCACGGCCCTCGCAGTCAAAGAAAACCTACGCTCTTGAGCGATCATATCTACCTGGAGATTGCAATTTAGTAATTTGCCATCATGGAAACTTCTCGTAGTAAAACTTTCAGGTCTAGCGAATGCCTCCATTCTCTAACGCGCCCATTGCGCCAAGCTTTCAGGTGGGTTGGCTATCGTACATGGAATAAACACCACGTCATCAAGATCAATTCTTTAGCACCTGGATGGACCGACATGGACGAGGTCCTTATCCATGCCATGTTCCAGATTTTGTGTAACTTCATCGAAGAAGAAAAACCCGCCACGGTCATCGATTGGACCAGCGATGAATCCACCGCCAAGGCCTGGGTAGAGATTCAAGCACTCTATCACTGGTGGAAAAATGAACGTCCCAAGCGCGTGGACCCTATCACGGATGATTCAGTTCCACGTCCCGAAATATCCCGTGGGCATTTTGATGCCCAAAAGGATGCGTATGTTGTCCGTGACTTTGGTTCCCTCTTCAAAGACCCCGAATACAAGCGTCTTTGGAAACAAAAGTCCGACGAATCATCCGCATGGGAGAAATGCTGTCATGAAGAGGACACTGCCATGATGAGGCGCCTTATCGACATACGTGATTTTCTCTGGACGTAGCGTAACGAAATAGAAAAAGCAGAGATTTTTCTGCTCCCTAGATTAATGCTATTGAGTGAATAATCCGAACATTGACTTAACCCCAATAAAAATCTACGATTCCATCATTCTCATGGACACGATGACAACCACAGACCTAAAAAAGCAGCTTTTGGCGATTCTGCAAAAGAAATCCGTCATTCTCGGGGAAGTACGGCTTGCCTCAGGGAAAATGAGTTCCTTTTATATAGATGGGAAAATGACATCGCTAGATCGCGACGGCGTGGTGCTGGCCGCGAAGATCTTTTTCGCCAATCTCGGGGATGCGCAGGCCGTTGGCGGCCCCACGATGGGAGCGGATCCTTTTCTTGGCGCGATTCTGTACGAAGCCTACGCGCAAAACAAGCCGCTAAAGGCGTTCATCGTGCGCAAGGACGTCAAAGCGCATGGCACGATGAAAACCATCGAAGGACCGCTGGTCAAGGGAGACAAGGTGGTCTTGATCGAAGACGTGATCACGACGGGCGGATCGGTGTTGAAGGCGGCCGAGGCGGTTACACAGGCAGGTTGCCACGTGACGAAGATTATTTGCCTGCTCGACAGGAACGAAGGCGCGCACGAGGCGTTTGCCGCGGCCAATATTCCTTACTTCTCCATATTTTCAAAAGACGATTTGATTCTTCCAGTTTAGCTGCCGCTTTTTCACCGGCGCGTAGCGCGCGGTGGCTAATAGCGGGGCTTGCTTCCTCCGTAGGAAATAATTCTGATTCGTCTTTTCCACAAATCCTATCGGTGCTGGACTGCATTGATTGAGAATAATACCCGTCACGGGAATTTTTCTTTTCTCTAATGCTTCCAAACTGAGTAGCGTGTGATTGAGCGTACCCAAACCCCAGCGCGCGACCAAAATCACCTCGACGTTCCATCGCATAATCAAATCCGTGACAAAATAATTCTCCGCGATTGGAACTAGGAGACCGCCCATTCCTTCGACAAACAGAACATCGCAGCTTTTTTTTGCCTCGAGAAATATTTTATCTAGAGCGGGGCGTGAAAGTTGCACTCTCTCCTTTTGCGCAGCAGCCCACGGAGCAGCCGGCGTTTTGAAAAAGATAGGTGTGATTGCGCGCAAAGAAGAGGCAGAACCCGACGCGCGCTTGAGCAAGCGCGTGTCGTTCCAAGAACCGCTCGCGTAGGGCTTCATCACGCCGACACGCAAACCCTGCTTTCTCGCTTCGCAGCACAAAAGGCATGAAACGGCTGTCTTGCCCACGCTGGTGTCCGTGCCCGTCACAAAAAAAACTTTTGTCTTCGCAGCTCTCATCCCAACATCTCGCGTATCGATCGCTCCAACACGTCACAAAGTAACTCACATTCTTTCTCGCTTATGGACAGCGGCGGGACAAGCACGATGATGGGCCCCAAGGGCCGCAGCAATACCCCCAATTCCCTGGCCCGCTTGGCCACTTGGAATCCAATCTTTCCCTCCCAGCGATACGGCTCACGCGTAACCTTGTCGCGAACGAGTTCTATGCCCACCATCAACCCCCGCTGCCGTATGTCCCCCACGTGCATGAGGTCGCGCAAAGATTCCAAACGCTTGGCCAAAAACCTGCTCATCCGCGCCACATGCCGCAACGTCTTTTCCTTTCGAAATATATCCAGATTTGCGATGGCTGCCGCGCATCCGAGCGGATTGCCCGTGTAGGAATGGCCATGAAAGAAAGTTTTTCGCTCGTCGTATCTACCCAGAAAAGCTTTGTACACACGATCGCTGGTCAACGTCGCAGCGAGAGGCAACGTACCCCCGGTCAAACCTTTTGCAACAGCCATGATGTCCGGCGCGACGTTTTCATGTTCGCAGGCAAACATTTTTCCGGTGCGACCGAATCCCGTGGCAACCTCATCGACGATAAGTAGCACGCCGTAACGCTTCGTCAGGCTCCGGATTATTTCCAAAAATCCAGGAGGCGACATGATCATGCCTGCTGCAGCTTGCACGAGGGGTTCCACAACGACGGCTGCGATTTCCTCACCTCTCATTTTTAAAATTTTCTCAAGCGCGTTCGCGCAATGCTGGGCGCACGCGGACCCATCGCATTCGCCGCATCGGTAGGGATACGGGGCCGGTGCGGATATTGTTTTAAACATCAGACTTTGAAACGGCGCGTGGAACAAACCCATGTTGCCCAAACTCATCGCGCCGATCGTGTCGCCGTGATAGGCGCTCGCAAGCGTGACAAATACTTTTTTTCTTTTCTGCCCGCGATGTTGCCAATACTGAAAAGCCATTTTCAGCGCTATTTCCATGGCTTCGGATCCACTGTCCGAATAAAAAACATGCGCAAGACCTTGAGGTGCGATGCGGACAAGTTTTTCTGCCAACTCGATAGCTGGGATATTGGACAGGCCGAGCAGCGTGGAATGGGCTATTTTATTAAGCTGGGACCGAATGGCCTTGTCTAGCGCTGCCTTGCGATGGCCATGCACGGTGAGCCAGATCGAGGAGACCGCATCGAGATACGAGCGGCCTTGCACGTCGCGCAGCCAAGCGCCCCGACCCGACTCAATGATGAGGGGCTCCTCTTGAATATATTCCTGCATTTGCGTGAACGGATGCCAGAGATAGCGCTTGTCCCAACGCGCCAAGCGGGAGTGCTTCGTGGGCATGCTGG
>CAZOWS010000254.1:0-6293 GCA_964583365.1 uncultured Actinomycetota bacterium | reverse complement strand
GTACTTGATTTTTTCCCTTCTCCCTAAGAATACTTCCATCTTCTACCCCCTCGGGTGAAATTGTTTGTGCACGCTTATGAGGCGGTCTTTGTCCACGTGCGTGTAGATTTGCGTGGTAGAGATATCCGCGTGGCCCAACATCTCCTGCACCACGCGCAAGTCGGCGCCGTTGCTCAAGAGATGCGTGGCAAAAGAGTGGCGCAGCATATGCGGCGTGACGCGCTTCTTCACGCGCGCCCTTTTCGCCTGTGCGCGGAGTACCATCCAAATCGTCTGGCGCGTGAATCCATGGCCATGCTGATTCAAAAAAAGATTTTGCACGAGCAAGTCCTGCGCAACTTTGGGCCTCGCATCGGCTAAATACTTTTTCGCCCAAAATATCGCGCGCGAACCCACGGGGACCAATCGCTCTTTCGAGCCTTTGCCCATCACGCGCAAAAATCCAACGTCCACGTTCAAATCGCTCACTTTGATATTCACGAGTTCGGAGACGCGCATGCCCGTGGCGTACAGCAGTTCGAACATGGCTCGGTCACGCAACCCCGCGGCTTTTGTCGTCACGGGAGCTTCAATGATAGCGGATACTTCAGCCTCCGAGAGCGTCTCGGGCAACAAGCTCCACAATTTTGGTGAATCCAGAACAGAGCTAATATCCTGCGTGATGAGTTTTTCCTGGGCCAAATAGGCGAAGAGAACCTTGACCGACACCAAATGCCTGGCCAGCGAGCTGGGCTTCAAACCCCTTTCCTTCTCTCCCATCAGAAATTCCATGATTTGATCGCGTTTTACTTCGGTGAAGGAGTGAACATCCGCCGTCTGTAAATATTTGAGAAATTTACGCAGATCTCTTGTGTAAGACTCCACGGTATTTTTCGCGAGTCCTTTCTCGGCCGAGATATAACCCAGGAATTCATCCAGCAGCATTTGCACGATTTTTTCTCCAGGGCCATCGCAATCCGGCAAAGAAATAGAGGGCGCCTCCAGCGCCTATCGCGTCAGCAACCCAATCCAACAAATCGCAGTGGCGACCGTAGACAAACTGTTGATGCACTTCATCGCTGGCCCCGTAGAGCACGGTCACGAGCAGCGCAAGCAGGGGTTTGGAAATTTTTAACCCACGAGGCGGTCGCAGCTCCAAGCCACGAAAAAAAAGAATCGCAAGAGTCCCGTAGGCAAAAACATGCGCGATCTTGTCGTCAAAAGCAAAAGACGGAACGGATTTCGAAAATCCGCTTATCGAAGAAAGCCAAAACAGACTCAAAAATCCAATCATCGCCGGGCCCCAGGCAAACAACCGTGTCGAGTGCTTCAAATTCGGGGCAGCGGACTTTGCCTTAGGCATACTCATGGCAGGTTCTTGCCTTCCGATCGCGCGACAAATTTCTTGGCCGCGGAATCTCCGCTTCGCGCGATATCCTTCCACAACCGTAATGCTTTCGCGTCATGACCCAGCTTCGCGTAGGTATGGGCAAGAACACGCGCCGTCACTTTTGAATCTGATTTGCGGGCGGCCATCTCCAAATACGGCAATGCGGCCGCATAATCTTTCATTCTGTCAAAATAAGTCCAACCCAAATCAAAATACAAATCGGCTTTTTCCCTGTTAGCCGCAATTCCCTCCTTCAAGAAGGCTATGCCCTCGCGTAGCCACCGCTCGGACTCAGCACGGTCACGCGCCTGATAGCTCAAATTATACGCCATGTGCCAGCCTCCTATGGACCACACGAGTAGGAAATGGGGTTGCAATGTCACGATCAAGCGATACACGGGCAGTAGACGATGCCATTGACCGTGATGCCAGTAAGCGTCGCTTTTCAGCCACAACAGGTCCGCAGCAAGCCCGCGAAACCCAACGACCAACGCCGTAGCCGCCAGAGGATTGACGTGGACAGCACCACCGTAAGAGGTCCCCAGATTGGGTGTGGAATTGCTCCATGATCTTTTGCTCTGAATTTGAACACCCCAGACTCCGGTGTAAAGCAAGCCCACGAGGCAAAATCCCAACACCGCAAATAACCCGGCCGACCGCAATGCAACCATGTTAAAAATCCTTCTGATTAAATGCGAGCGCCGCCACCAGCCAAACGATGAACGCGTACGCACCGCTGTACGCGACATTGCTGCCTACATAAGCCCAGCCAACCGATTCCCCAAGCACTACCGCGTCTTGAATATTGAGATTTTGCAAATGCGGCAACAGATACAGCAACAACAACGCGCCGACTTGAATTGCCATACTGCTCGCATGCTCCACCAACTCGCTAAGCGGTTCGAGCATATTGCCGGCCAAATAGACGCAAACGCCACAAAGCATGGCCAGAAAATTACTGGAAAGAACAACTCCCAACACCGTGGAGCAGGATGCCAAAATCAAACCCTGACAAAATATCAACACGCATGCCTTGGGCAAATCCGGATTCCACAGCATGTCGCGCGAAACCACCAACACGAACACAAGAAGCGAGAGCGCGGCCGTGACCAACAGCAAGACAAAAATGAAGCCGAGCATTTTGCCGGCCAAAAATTCATACCGCGAAATCGGTTTGACCAGAACTGCCGCTAGGCCATTGCGCTCTTGTTCCCGCTGTAATTGTTCTATCGGGAGAACAACAGCCAGGAGACAAGTGAACAGCGACAACATGCCCAGGCACAAATCTTGAAAAATCTTAGCCTGCTCGGGCGCTGTCAAAAACATCGTGAAGCGAGAAAAAAGCAAAACACCGGCGGTAAAAATGGCCAGCGTCAGCAGCAATTTACTGCGAAGCGCCTCCAGTAAGGTTAATCGGGCTATCGCGCAGATGGTTCGCATTTTTCCAGAAATAGGTCTTCGAGTTTTTTATCGCGCGGCATAGCCCCCGCGCACACCAACTGTCCATTGTTCAGGATAGCGAAGTGATCGCATAATTCCTGTGCGTAGCTGAGCAAATGAGACGAAAACAAAACCGTTTTCCCGGCCTTCTTCATGCTTAGAAAAACATCTTTCAGTAACCGCAACCCCCAAGGATCGAGTCCGCCTATCGGTTCGTCTAAAATCAGCAAATCGGGATCGTTCAACAAAGCCTGTGCGAGGGCCACGCGTTGCAGCATACCCTTGGAAAAGGTGTTGAGCCGCTGTTGCCTCTTATCCTGCATGCCTACGAGCAATAGCACTTCTTCCATTCTTTCTTTTTTTTGCGTTCCATTCATTCCAAAAAGGTCCGCAAAAAAAGAAAGTGTTTCTGTCGGCGTCAAAAAAGAATAATGATGCGGTTTGTCGGGTAGATAACCGAGACGGGCTTTCGCGATCTTGTCCAGCGGACGTCCCATCACCTGAAATGATCCAGCCGTCGGCCCGACCAACCCGGTCACGATTTTTATCAACGTGGTCTTGCCCGAGCCATTCGGGCCTAGCAGACCGAAAATCGAACCCACCGGCACGCTCAGCGTAATATTTTTCAGAGCAATATTTTTTTTGCGCAGAAAACCCGTGCGATAAACTTTAGAAATCCCTCGAACTTGCAACGCCTCAGTATTCGATACGGAAACCATCAAACTCCCCCGTGGCAAACGCCTTGTTCTCGACAGAATCCGTGATATTACGAGCAAACACAGCCTTGATGTGCTGTAAAAATCTCTGACATTCTTGACGCTCCGCCTCGACGACAAGTTCCACACGGCCATCGCGTAAATTCTTCACGTAACCTTGAACATCGAAGTCTCCGGCCTCACGCAAAACTGTGTACCGGAACCCCACGCCCTGCACAGCGCCGCGGAATAGAACAGTCAACCTTTCCATAGAAACGAGTATTCTACCATGAAACAAACTATTCTAAAGGGAGGCTTCTACAGGAGTGCTGGGCAAACCATGAACGTTCTTTCTCATGGAAGCTCTATTTTTATGGATTTGCTTTATTGCACTGCGGGCAAGAGTTTGAAGTCCAGAGTTCTCGGCGGAATTCTGCGCGATTTCGGTTAGAGGCTCAAGTGCGGAGCCACCTATTGCCACAAGAAGACTAGCCGCCGGCGCATTAAATTTTCGTTCTGGCCTTCGAAGGTGCTTTAAAAGTTCTGGTATAGCGGGTTCACCCATATGAGCCAAGGCCTCAGCGGCCATATCACGCAGAGAGGATCTGCCCTCATCATAGAGCGCTTGGATTAAGAACGGAACAGCATCCGCTCCTGCCTCAGCAAACGCAGCGACCGCAATATAAAAGAATAATTCTTTTTCTTGGCGAGGAATCCAGCGTTTACCAACCCAGTAGCCATCAACCCAGACGGTCTTTTCCTCCAGCTTCTTTTTAAAATACGGATCCTTAAAAGCGCCCACTTTCGCCAAGGCCAAAGCAACAAAGCTAGGGAATATGCGATGATGGCCTTCCGCAATTAAATTTTCTTTCTCTTCTAAAACTGCAACGAGATCAGGTATAGCTTCGTTGGCTTGTTCTCCGAGGGCAGCCAATAAAATTGCTGCACTTTGCCTCCGATCTATGTCATGCAAGGCCTCGATCAAATGAGGCATGGCCTTTACGCCAATTTGCCGCAGGAGTGGCATCGTTTGAATCATCATTGGCGCATTTGTATCCTTGATATCTTTCACAAGAATTCGAATGGCTTCCTCAGGCGGATCCACGTTGCTGATTAGAAGGGAGAAAGCGGCGCTCAACCTGATCTCCTCATCCATACGAGGATTTTTTAGCATGTCTTTTAAATATTGAATGGATGCTGCATGCTCGGGCTCAATCTCTATCATGATTAACGCAGCTAATTGTTGCTTGTGGGGATCGCCCATGACATTTTTCAAATCAGCCTTAAGGGCAGCGCCCCCATATTTTTCCAACAATTTCACCAAGCCAGCGGTGGCAAGGAACTGAACGCTTCTGTATTTGCATTCCACATTCCTGCTACGGATGGGATCGGGCAACTGTAGCTCAAGCATGGTTTCATCCCCTAGCAATGAAGCAAGAACAGGTATCGCCTCCATCCCCATGTCGGGTAAAATCAACAACGCGTAGGCTTTCGCTTCGTCGTGCAAATCCCTCATACCCTCTTCCACCGCAGCCAACGCTCTAGAACCCATTCGCCGCAATGCCTCCGCGATGGCCAGACGCAAAGCCTGATTATTCTCGCGCAACGAATGCACAAGATCCCCCGCAGCCGCTGCGCCATGCTCACCCATTATTTCCAAAGCCCACGCCGCGCTTATGCGATCCCAAAAATCACCCTCGCGCACCATATCTCCCAATGCACGGACGCTAATCGCCTCCTTTTCCGCGCCCCACTTGGGCTCCCAACGAAAGTTAAGTAGATCGCCCTTTTCCTGTTCACCTAGCCTGTAGAAAGTGCCATACGAAACAACGTCATTGTTGCGAACGTGCAAAACCTCGTACCCATGGGCCAGCGGCCTCACGATGAGATTCGACAAATTAAAATGGGATCTCAAGGCTCTCCCAATTTCTCGCAGGGCATCTCGCCGTTGTGTATCTGTGGCGCGATCGTTGGTAAAAATATTTTCGTTTTTCCTAAATAATACTTCCATTTCAAGCTTTTCACCAAAAAGGAGTACGCCTCCAGCCAACGGCACAGCGCCCAGCTCATCCAGCCGGAGAAGATGCTGCTCCGCAAGCCGCTTCAAAATAAATTCATTACCACCATCCACTCGATCCGCATTTTCAACAGCCTCTCGATACCATTTTGCAACATCGGCAGGGGAACCAATTTTTTTTACCACCGCATGCGCGTAGCGATTGGCATCCTCAAGACTGCTGTTCCTGGGATGTGCCGCACGCGCGCGAAATATTGTTTTGTGAACTTCCGCGGTAAGGAACCACTGTTCGCGCATTTCATCACTCATGCCGGGCTTGTTTGTATAGGTTCGCTCTTCCAATCTGCGCTGCCATGGCATTTCCTCATTGGGATAATGCTCCGTGTAAAAAGAGCTAAGACTATAGTTCTGATCTTTGTAAAACTTCTCATGAAAATGATGCGCCCAACCCCGCATCGTGATCCATCGAACACTAGGTTCATTTTTCTTTATTGTCTCCCTTTGCCGTGCAAGCTCTTGATCCCGTAATACCGAGGCCTTGTGCATGTACTCGCTTCCTTCCAGTCGTAATCGAACGTATTCGGAGACATCCCTTCTTTCCATGAGGGCTCGCATGGCTTGATCTCCACCATAAACCGTTAAACTCACTAGCTTCCAAGCCTCAAAGGGAACAGGCTCGGGAATCACTTTGATGCGAATCTTAGAGATATACGCCCAGAGACATCTTAGAAATGGCTGAAACCCAGCCGGTATCTGCATTCCAGGATTTCCA
>CAZOWS010000253.1:0-2937 GCA_964583365.1 uncultured Actinomycetota bacterium | reverse complement strand
GGGACCGGCCGGCGCTTCCGGCGCCTGCGGGCCATGCTCGGAGAGTTATTTTGACCTGGGTCCCGCGCGCGGATGCGGCAAGGCCTGTCGCGGCGTGGAATGCGATTGCGAACGCTATCTCGAATTTTGGAATCTCGTGTTCCCGCAATTTTTTCAAGAGGCCGATGGAACCCAGCGGCCTCTCGAGCGCCGTGGCATCGACACGGGCATGGGATTGGAAAGGCTGTCTTTTCTTCTTCAGAAGGTAGGGAACAATTACGAGACGGATTTATTCAAGCCGATTGTCGACGAAATACGCAAGCACACAACTCTCGAATACGCGGGCGAGAACAAACCCGCGTTTCACGTGATCGCCGATCACGCGCGTGCGCTGACGTTCACGCTTTCGGAGAATATTTTGCCGTCCAACGAAGGACGCGGCTACGTGTTGCGCCGTATTCTTCGCCGTGCCGTGCGCTTTGCGCGAAAACTCGGCATTCAAAAGCCCTTTCTCTATCAATTGATCGAGATGGTCGTGCAGACAATGAAAGAGCCTTATCCGGAATTGCTCAAGACGCGCGAGCAAGTGGCCGGCATAGTCAAGAGCGAGGAAGAGCGATTTGTCGCGACATTGGCGCAGGGCTCCGAGATTCTCGACGGTATCGTGGCAAAGGCCAAGCGCGACAAGGGCAAAACGATTTCGGGTAAAGACCTGTTCCTGCTCTACGACACTTACGGGATGCCCGTGGATTTGACACGCGAGATTGCGGACGAAGAAGGATTGCGATGCGATGAAGCAGCTTTTGAAGAAGAAATGAAGGGGCAAAAGACGCGTGCGCGAGCGAGTTGGGCTGGAGGCGATCAGGCGGCGGGGCTTCAAATCTACGAGGCCCTTCGTGCAAAAATTCCGGCTGTAGAATTTCTCGGTTATCAGTCACTCAGCGCCGAATCCATGGTGACAGCGCTTGTGGCCGATGGCCGCGAGGTCCAGGAAATCAAGGCCGGCGGACAGGCGCAAATCGTATTGGCCAAGACTCCTTTTTATCCGCAGGGCGGCGGGCAGGTTGGCGATCAGGGGACCATCACGACGGCCGGCGCAAAATTGGAAGTGTTGGACACGCAACGCCCGACCGAAGGACTTATCGTGCATACGGTGGCCGTGAAGCAGGGCAGCGTAAAAGTTGGGGATAAAGCGATCTCAACCGTGGACGAGGTCAAACGCCTAGCCACCGCGCGCCATCACACGGGCACGCATATTTTACAAAGCGTCTTGCGATCGGTGTTGGGAGGCCATGTCAAACAGGCCGGATCACTCGTGGCGCCCGACAGGCTGCGATTTGATTTTACGCATTTCAAGGCGCTCGACGATGCCGAAATCGCGCGCATCGAAGCGTTGGTCAACGAGCGCGTCATGAGCGACGCGGCGGTCGCGACCACGCAAATGGATTTGGAAGAAGTGAAACGCTCGGACATCATTGCGTTGTTCGATGAAAAATATCAGGAAAAGGTGCGCGTGGTGGACATCGGCGGATTTTCCAAAGAGCTTTGCGGTGGCACGCATTTGCATCGCGCTGGACAAATCGGATATTTCAAAATCCTGTCGGATGCGTCGGTGGCAGCCGGCGTGCGCCGTCTCGAAGCCGTGTGCGGAGATTTGGCCGTGCGCGAGGCACAGGCTCAGTCCGTCCTCTTGCAGGATGTTGCGAGTATGTTGAAGACGAAACCAAAAGACGTGGTTGCCAAAGTGGAAAAAATGCTAAGCGACATGCGCGAGATGTCTAAATCTAAACAGCAATCCACGCAAAAAGCCGCGCAGGTTTCATCGGAGGAATTGCTCTCTCAGACTAAAACCGTAGGCGGTGTTGCCGTGTTGGCAGCGGTGATTCCTAACGCTACGGTGGACATGTTGCGCGGGGCAGGGGACATGCTCAAGCAAAAGATGCAGGGCGTGATCGTTCTCGGCAGCGCGCTGGAGGACAAAGTTGCGTTGATCGCTATGGTGGACGCAGCACTTGTGAAGAAAGGCTATTCCGCCAGCGACATACTAAAGAAAATTGCCCCGATAGTTGGCGGCAGCGGCGGAGGCCGTCCCGACATGGCTCAGGCAGGCGGCAAGGATCCTTCGAAACTAGCAGAGGCTTTGGGTGCGGTGGAAGCTTTTGTTAAGACGCTGTCCGTTAGCCTGTCATCCTGAGCGCAGCGAAGGATCTAGTTCGAATCCAAGAGAGATCCTTCGCCCGCCACTGAAGCGACGGCGGACTTAGAATGACCAAGCTGCGCTCAGGATGACAGTTATCTGGGATGACAGTGTGTTAGATTGATTTTTTTAGAAAAAAATAATACATCATTCCGATCATCGTCTTGCTGTCGTTGATTTTTCCGCTTCGAATCTGATCCAGGATTTTCTCCGCGCGCATCGGTATCACTTCTAAAAATTCATCGCGGTCCGCGTCGAGCCGGCTAGGAATCAAACCCTTCGCCACGAAGATCTGAATCACTTCTGTTGTGTATCCAGCTGCCGGAAAATACGAGACAAGATGCCGCAGCGATTTGGCCTTGTACCCGATCTCTTCCTGCAATTCCCGCTGCACGCACGTGCGCACCGATTCTCCGGGGTCCAAAGTCCCGGCCGGCAACTCAATCATCTCGCGTCCCGCGGCTTTGCGAAATTGCCGCACCATGAGAATATTGCCTTTGTCATCCACGGGAATCATAGCCGCCGCACCCGGGTGCACGATCAAATCCCGAATGGATGTCTTACCATCGGGCAATCGCACCACCTTGCGAATGAGCTTAAACACACGTCCTTCGAAAATCGTCTCAGAGGAAAGTGTCTTCTCGTAAAAACTTTTGCGTTGTTTGTGTGCCATGGTTCAAAAGAGTAGAGACCTCTCAGGATGTTGTCAATATGTATGACTTCATGGGGAAGGGGGCCAGGGATATTGAATATCCCTGGCC
>CAZOWS010000252.1:0-4155 GCA_964583365.1 uncultured Actinomycetota bacterium | reverse complement strand
GTAGACGCGAACATCCTTGTTGCAGGAGCGCTTCGCGCCGCTGTGACGCGGGAGCTGCTACTGGACAATCGTCTCACGCTTTGGTCTCCTGAGCATATCCTAGTCGAGTCCAGGCGAAATCTTAGCAGCCTTGTCCTGCTTCCCCGCCTCAGCGACTTATGGGTATCCCTTAAAATATTTCTTCATTGCTTTGCATTCCTTGAAAACAACTCCTGCCGTATCTCAACACCATTAATCTCTTTACCTCATGACCTACACCACTAATAACCACATGCCTTCACCAATCCACACAATCAAAGGGAGATCTAAAAACCCTTCTCAAATCTCCCAGTTCGGAAATACTCAAGGTCTTTGTGGAGCATTTGCCGGCAAGATAACTACATTGCTCCACTCGTCGAGGGTCTTATGCAAAGTCTCCCTGAATGTCTTCTGCAAGCTTCTTGTTGCTGAGATATGTCTGCATCTCCCCACCTGCAGGGCCACTCGCCGGGATGAGATACAATCCGTTGGCACCCATGTGCGGAAGCTCCAGTTCTGTAGGCACCGGTAGTCCAACGCTTTGATAGTATTTTATTAGCAGCGGTACAAACTGATCCGGCGTGGCGGTCAAGATTGTCTCGACCAGCTTCACCCCGCTGATGATCATCTGGGCAAGCGTTGCGCCCTCATCCCCTACGACAATATGAAAGTTTCGATCTTTGTATTTTGCCGCGCTGTAATTTTCTGCCACTTTATCTGTCAGCACGAAGAGAATCCGTTTTTCTACTTGTGCTGCTTCATCCGATGTTAAATCCTGCTTTTTGGCTATAGTCATTTCCTGATCTTTAATGGCTTTGACCATTTCTTCGATGCCCATGCCTTCGAGCAGCATATTGTATGCGCCGCTTTGTAGATCCAGGGCTGTCAAGAGCCGATGAATCTCTTCACTCTTCTCGAATGGGGCAACGATATCAAAAACCAGTTTGTCCCCATATACTTTGCGAGCTTGAGAAATCACGGCCTTGTATTCCTCCACACGGGAAATATACTGCGACCATCCGGCTTTATCGGGATTTGCACTAATCTTGGAAAGGAAAGACAGGTCAATCAGTATATGCGTGCGGAATGGCTGCTCGACTTTTAGATATTCCGGCACGATTTTCCCGGCCTCTGTCCCATCCAGTAATAATTTAGAAAAAGGATCCGCGTTCAAAACATCGCCAAGCGCTTGAGTGCGCGGCGATTTCCCAATCCCAAACATCGTGGCGAGTATGCCTCCCGCCAATGTCACGGCTTGGCTAGTACCCATGTTGCTTGTCTCGATTGTCACTCCGGGTTTGGCAATGCTACCCGCTGGTACCACATCCATCTTGGTTGTCGGCACTGCTGCAGGACGCACTCCGTATCGCCTCTCCAAGTCCTCTCGCCAGGCCGCTTCAAAGGCATCTCCTTCTAGGCCAAGCTCTCTGCGCATTCTTTCACGGTTGTCTCTCTCCTTCGACCATGCCCGATCGATAAAGTCTCGTTTCATGCTCATTTGCACTATCGGCTTTGGGTTCATGTACGCGCCGCCTTGCTGTTTCCACATTTGCTCAATGCGAGGAAGCGCTACCGTATCCCATGTCTTCTGCGGTGCCGATCTTTCCCATGCAAACGACGGCGCTGCGGCTAGGCACAATGCCAGTACAATCGCTTTCGCTTGCTTGCTCAGCCCGCTCGTTGTTACGGCAGTGTTGATTTCTTCCGGACTTACATCTGCTGCGCCTGTCTCTTCCAGATATTCGCTAAATGCCACCACCGTCTCCGTACCCACGTTGCTTGTCTCTCTCTCCACTGCGGGCAATGCATTGATCTTGGTTGCCCTGTATCTGCTCTCCAAACTTGCTCGCCATGCTTCTTCAAAAGCTTCTCTGCTTTCTCCTCGCGAGAGAAATTCTTGCCACATCTTTTCTCTGATCCTTCTTTCACGCGCCCAATCCCCATCCTTAATATTTTGTTTCATTCCGCGTACTGCCGCTCCATGTTGTCCCATGAAACGGCCGTGCTCCTTCCAAAACAACTGTTCGTAATAAGGAGTTGTCACTTCATCCCATATCTTCTGCACTGCAGATCTATCCCACGCATACCCGGGCGCTACGGCTAGACACAGAGCCAGCACAAACGCTTTGGCTGTTCTGCTCAAACCGCCCGTTTCTACAACTTCTTTTATTGCACCTGGGATTGTCTCTTCCTTTATACCTTCCGCTCCCGTCGCTTCCAAAGATTGACTCAATGTCAACATAGTCTCGGTTCCAGCATTGCTTATCTTCGTTGTCACTCCGGGTTTGGCATTGTCGCCCGCTGGCACCGCATTGATCTTGGTTGTCGGCGCAAGCTGCAGATTTTGTATCTTTTTAGCAATTCTTCTCTGCAAATCCGCTCGCCATCTATTCGCAAAATTCTCCTCTCCAATTCGGGTCCATCGCTTCCCAACCCAATCACTGTAAGGTTTACTCGGCATTCTTTCCCTGAGTGCTTTCTCTGCCATCCAATCCTGAGCTATGATTCCCTGCTTTATGCCCTCTACTTCAGCACGCCCTAGTCCTGTGAATTGGGGACGCATCTGATCAAATAATTGTTCATAATAAGGAGCTGTCACTCTATCCCATAGTTTTTGCGCTTCCGAGCGATCCCCAGCGGCTGCAATTGCTGTCATCGCCATGAGACATAAGCCCAAGGAAATGGCTTTGACCCCTGAGGTCGATGTTCGTGGCTTCGCTGCATCTGCTAGGGTATCGGCATCAACATCAAACGCATGGAGAACTCCATCCACGGTGATGTCGTCCCGTACGTCCATGATGAGCAATTCCATTTTTCCTTGTGCGTCGATCAATTCCGGTGGTGAAGTGTTAAAAACACTGGGGATTTGCGGCACTCCCCCTTTGGCCTTGTCTCTCCACATAACATTCCGTTCCAATGTTTGGCCATCTGACAAAGCGATAGACAGAGGAAAAATCAACTCTTCCAATTGAGGGCTCTTTCCTGCCTCTGCTGGGGAATCAAGAACTATGCTCACGAGTGAGGGGTCGATCGAGACAGTGACTTCTTTATCGCCAATCCTCGTCTGATAGGCTAGGGAAGCAATATCAGCTATTGTAGGCCTCAATCCACTAGGTTTCGCCATCTCATTTTTTAAAGTAGAGATAAAGTCGGCCACCAGCTTTTCACGCGATGTGTCGCTGTTATTAGCCATAACGACATCACGAGCAGCCTGCAATAGATGTAGGCACACAACTCGCATGTAAGCATCTAACATTCCTTTGTCGATTGTCTCTTGTCCATGCTGAGTTTCTGAATGCGCGGCAAGAGCATATTTGTTTTCGCGAGTAACATCGTCGGACCATGCAGCAATAGGCTGTCCGACAGAAAGCATGGAAATGCAGGCACACACGCTAACCATTTGCTTAACGATCTGAGTAATCCACTTATACGTTGTCGTTCGCACAGCACACCACCTTTCTTGAGGTTTCAGTATACGCTCTAAATTGATGTTTGTCAAGGGGGCGAGTTGCCAAAAGCGTCAAGTAGCTATACTTTCTTTTATGATTGAAAATTTAACTGTCAAAAATATTCTCGCGGAACTCAAAGCGGGACTAAAAGATATTTACGGCCAGCATTTTAGAGGCTTCTATCTCTTTGGCTCCTACGCTCGAGGAGATCAAGATCTCGAATCGGATGTAGACGTGCTCATTGTGCTTGATTCTTTTGAAAATTATTGCTTCGAGATAGCCCGCTCAGGGGCTTTGGCTGCTGAGATTTCTCTGAAAAGCGATGTCTCTATCAGTCGCATATTCATGCGTGAATCTGAATGGCTTGAGCAAGAAACCCCATTTCTTTTGAACGTACGCGATGAGGCCATACCCGCGTGAAAGAAGCTACTGCCAAACTTCGGAGAAAGCGGATAGATCTATCAAGACAGCGATAAGGGAATTGGCGGCGGGAGACTCTGAGTTTTCTGCGTCTCGCGCCTACTACGCCATGTTTTATATCGCCGAGGCTTTACTATTTGAGGAAGGACTGGCTTTTAAAAAACACAGTGCAGTACATGCCGCATTCGGAAAGCATTTCGCAAAAACGGGAAAGTTCGACAGCAAATATCATCTTTGGCTTCTTCAATCTTTCGAAAAAAGAATCACG
>CAZOWS010000251.1:0-5481 GCA_964583365.1 uncultured Actinomycetota bacterium | reverse complement strand
TACCTCCCGATCGTTTCTACCGCGCTTCGCTTGCTCCTTACAAAGGAGGGGGATCATTTATTGTGACCGCAAGGTATACAGGAGGCTATACGAGGCGTAAGCTAAACTTTTTGGGATTCTTTAAAATCAGTTTTATGTGCTCAAGAAATTTTTCTATATCTCCGCTGTGATCCTTGATCGTGTCGTAGAGTCGCCGAGGATCAATATCCGCATACTGGTGCACTAGAACATTTCTCATTCCCGCCATGGGCATCAGCGAATTGCGGGCGAAATCCCGGGGAACAAGATGAAGATCTCCCATCTTCATTGCAACTTCTCTATATTCCGTTGCGCGTCCACCGGGCAGGCGCGAGAGAATATGCCTTCCAGGGCCAGGCGCAAATGATGCTGCGCAAGATCGTACGGGTCTCCCCGTGAAAACGATTCAAAGGGCAGCTGCGTCAAGTCCATCAATTTCTTCAGATTCTTTCGAATGCCGTCTATGCGCGGCATGATGGCTTCTCTTTCTATGGGAAGATTCTTCATAGCGCGGCCAAGATGGCGCGATCAAAAGCATCTAGAATAGGACGATAAGCGCAGTAAAGAAGGGTGGTCTGCTCTTCGAATTTCTGACGGGCCTTTGCATTACCATCGCACACCACAACACCATAGCGAATTACGTGAAAACAAAGCTCTAGCCCTGCGTCCTTCAGGAAAACAATGTCCAGAACGTCATTTCTTAAATCTCGGGGTGAAACCTCTGACAATAGCTCATAGAGTTTAAAGTACAATGGGCCAAGCCGTGAGTGTCCCTTTTTGGCCATGAGCACGGCATAATCGTAATCCGACAGCGATGAAGCTCGCCCCTGCGCGCGCGATCCAAAGAGATACAGCGCTTGAACACCAAGACGATTCAGAGTCTTCCTTTGCGAGGCATTGAGTTTTACGGACATAATTGTGAGGATTTACCATATTCACCGTCTTGAAGTCCTGTATAAACAACGTGCAGGGTGTGCGGTCAGCGACAATTACACCTACCCCCCTTCCGTCCCCCCTTACAAAGGGGGGAGAGCATCACCTACCGCTTACTTCTGTAGATCCTATACTCGGAATTTTGCGTGTAGCCGATTAGAGGCTCGAAGTGATCGCGAATATAGCGGTCCGTTAGTGGGTGTGTGTTGCCAAAACGTAATTCATCCCGCCCGTCGAGAGCATGATCATAAACTAGGGCAAAGCCTGGGTTGGCGGCCTTGATCCGTTCGATTTCGACTTCTTCATTGGCTTTGCTGCGGGGTAAAATCGCGTAGACCTCCCACATGGGAGATTCACGCTTTAGCGCCACATACGCGCCTGGCCAGAGGAATAGAGCCAGGACAGTTCCCGAAGCCAGTAGTAACAGCAAAAGAAGATTTTTTTGTAAGGGGTCAAGTCTTGTGGGTCAAGTCTTGTATTTTATATTTCAAAGGGGCATCTGTCGATAGTCCTTTGTCCTGGACAAAGGACCACAAAAGTAGTACCCTTTAGAGAAAATAGGAGGTCGACTCATGCGATACGCCAACGTCAAAGACTTCAAGACCAACGCAACACGCTACATTGCTGATACACAGGATGTGGTGATTCTCAAGTACGGGAAACCC
This sequence comes from uncultured Actinomycetota bacterium, assembly GCA_964583365.1. Classification (GTDB taxonomy): domain Bacteria; phylum Auribacterota; class Ancaeobacteria; order Ancaeobacterales; family CAZGMX01; genus CAZOWS01. The sequence continues at coordinate 3,865 of CAZOWS010000251.1, read as the reverse complement.
GTCGCTATTCTTTCTCATGTCGCGGATTCTTCCGTGGAAGCAAGCTTCTTGGCGATGCACCGCATTGTGACGGACAGCAAGCTTACCAAAAAAAATATACTCCAGGCTTTGGATGAGGTTCGAAAAGATGTCTACGCACGTTAGCGTTATCGACGCCAATGTGCTTGTTTCTGCAATATTCGGAGGAATCCCTCTGGCATGCGTGAAACGCGCCTACCACTATCAGGTCTGCTACACAACTGCCATAGAAACAGAACTATTGAGCCTGCCAAAAAAACTCGCAGGCAAACTATCCTCAGAACAAGGTCTTCGACTGCTCCATCATTTGAGGGTCTCACTCGCTCGAGGGGTGCACGTTCGTCCGAGGCGCCGAATCAACTGCTGCCGTGACCCTAAAGATAATGCGTATTTAGAAGCCAGTCTTGCAGCAAAAGCAAATTTTTTGATCACAGGGGATAGGGACCTACTGGAAATTACGCCCAAGGCACTAGAAGACGTTGGGCTTGGCTCCTTGCTGATCGTTACCCCTAAACAATTCCTTCAGATTATTCGAGAGGAATAAAAGACTTTCCCCGACTTACCCGCCATCATAATTTTCCCGCCGGGTGAAAATATTTTACCGGTTGCAATCTCTCGCAGCCCGCTATCCAAAACCCTGACGGTCTGCTCCTTTTCGGCGAGCGAGAAGACAAAAAGAATTTCATCTCCGCGCGCATTCTTTCGCGCAAATTGCAAAATATTTTTTCCTTCGACGGCTGCGAGCGTCTTCTCGCCTAGCCCGCGTAGCGCTTCGCCCGCGCGATGCTGATCTTTGCCCGGTAAATCCCTCACCCATTTTTGGACAGGCGTGCCTATGCTCGGCGGCATTTTCAGCGCAATGTCGGCGGCATTATCCCCGATTAGAATCAGGCATCCCCCGCGTTTCAGATGCCGCCGGGCCAGCTCCTCGCATCCGGAATCCCAGCGTGCGGTGACCGGAAAAACAGTGGCGCGAGGCCAGGACACATCCCCATCGCCGGCCTCCACGATTTGCACATCGTAGCCATCTCGGAGCAAAGACTGGAATACATTCCAAAATTCGGGGTAATCTTCCTCGTAGGCATTCGCCCCAAACCACTCATGCCCAAACGCGTTGTGATCAAATTTCTTGCCCGACACGACAAAGTCGCGATGATCACGGCGATCCCAAACGAGCCCAACCGAAGAAACCGACCGATAATCCCCCTGAGAAAGCACCTGCATGATTTTACCCAAAGACTTTATGATGGGCACGAAACGCGTGCGTACCTTGCCCCACTCATTGACCGGCGACAAATACCAGTTGTCGCGGTTCACGAGCATGTAATAACTGATCCCACGCACTCCCTGCGACAGGGCCAGCAGTGTCGTCAATTCCAGATGCCGCTCATCCGGCCACCCCAGCCGATCGTGCATGGTATCCCACACGCCGCAACCAAATTCCCCCGCGATGGGATTGCGCGTCACGCCGCAAAACTGGCGGTACAACTTGATAAACGCCGCGGGAAGATTGCCAGGCAAGAGATTCGGGTAATACGTGTCCATGGCCACAAAATCCATGGACTGCTGCATCGCGCTCCAATGCATGGGCCAATACCAGCTAACCACATTGGCAAACAGAGGCACATCGAATCCCGCGTCGCGAAAAATCACGCGCATTTTACGAAGATATTCCTCGGTATACCATTCGTGGAAATCGAGGAAATTAGGGACATGACCCCATTTGGCTTTTCGAAATGGGGATCGTGTCCCTAATTTCCTCGTCCCCGATTCCCCCACATCCAAATGCCCCCCACCCCAATGCGCGCGCACACGCGGCATTTTCACGCCATAGCGGCGCCGATAAATCGCATCGATCTCTTTGAACTTCGCATCGGCAAAACTATCGTACTCAAACGCACCCGTTACCTCATTGCACACTTGCACCGCAACAATGGGGCCACCGCACGATGCCATATAAGGCGCAACAGCCTTCGAGACCGCCATTATCCAATGCCGGGAAGCATTCAAGAATGGTTTGGAAAGCCGCGCATGCTTTGCAATCCTCGCCGGCGGCCCCTTATGATTCCACTCCGCGTATATAAATGGCCCAGGCCGCAGAATAACTTGCAACCCCCGAGCCTTAGCAAGTTTTAACCAACCAATAAGATCCCGCGCAGCCGACCGACGCCCATTAAAATCAAAGCGCCCCGGCGCGACCTCATGAAAATCCCACGGCACGTAGGTGGACACCGTGTTAAACCGAAGCCCCACAATAGAGTCGAACACCTCCCCCCAAGCCTCAGGCGGCGTCCTCCAATAGTGAAACTCGCCCCCCCATAAGTGTTTCGGAGTCGCGTAATTCAGGGACATCATACTAAATACCTAATTAGGTTTCGGGACATCAGGCTAATTACCTCCAATGGTTTTATTCTCGTGAGAAATAATTAAGTGATTTAGTATGATGTCCCTGAATTACTGCTGAATTACTGAGCTATAGTCGAGGCAACGTGATACCGCGTTGGGCCTGGTATTTGCCTTTGCGGTCTTTGTAGGAAATCGCGCAGGGCTCGTTGCCTTCGAAGAAAAGGACTTGGGCGATACCCTCGCGCGCGTAAATTTTGGCCGGCAGACGCGACGAGTTGCTGATCTCGAGCGTGGCATGACCCTCCCACTCCGGCTCGAAAGGCGTCACGTTCACGATGATGCCGCAGCGCGCGTAGGAGGATTTGCCCAGACAAATGGTGAGAATATTGCGCGGAATACGAAAATACTCGACCGATTTAGCCAGCGCAAAGGAATTGGGTGGAATGATGCACTCCTTCGTTTTCACGCGCACAAAAGATCGCGGGTCAAATTTCTTAGGATCCACAATCGCGTTGTTCACGTCGGTAAATATCATGAATTCATCATCCACGCGAATGTCGTAGCCGTAGGAGGACAAACCATAGGAAATAACGCCTTTGCGTATTTGCCGGCCACAAAATGGCTCTATCATGCGCTTCTCGCGCGCCATCTTTTGAATCCACTTATCGGCTTTTATGCTCATCTTTGCTCCTAATTGGGGACATCATACTAAATCACTCATTAATTTATCGTGAAATACAAGATAATTAAGGTAATTGATATGATGTCCCTGAAATTAATTAGTGATTTAGTATGATGTCCCTAATTAGGCAATTATTGTCGTATTTCACAAGGGGCCATGACTGCTGTGCGCATGCCGTGAATGAGTTTTTTGTCTAGCGTGCAAATCGTGGCTAGAATGCCTGATAGATGGGCTTGGCCACCGTGCACGAAATAATAGGGACATAACCGCACCCTGCCCTCTTGCTCGATGAGCACGCCCGATTGCTCCTGGAAGAAGCGCATCGGGACGCGGCGCGGGTCGTGATATTCTTGAAGGACATAAGGGCATTGATTAAAATTTTCCAAAGCGGATTGCAAGACCCCCGCAAATCTTTCTTGCGACACATCGTGTCCGATCACCACACCACGACTTCCCCAGGCCAGCGGGGAATATCCGGACGGCTTAACAACAAGCCTGCGTTGTTTTTGGCTCAATTCGAATAGGTCCTCCCATCGCTGCACGGGCTTATCCCCAATCTTGAGATCGGGAACAACAGCTTGAGGCGGCAAAGGCCGCGGGTCCAATATCCAGGTCTTCGGAAACAAAACACGCAATCGCTCCTGTAAGGCTTGCCCCAGCTGATCGCGCCAAAAACCATCCAAACAAGAATGATGAAACAGCGCGAACAATAGCTTTTCCTCCAAATGACTTTTAACAGGAGGCGTCATGCGCAATTGTCCGGCCTTGAGTGCGTAGACAATCAATTCCCAAGCGGCGATGCTGCGATAATCGAATAAT
>CAZOWS010000250.1:0-5544 GCA_964583365.1 uncultured Actinomycetota bacterium | reverse complement strand
GAAATTACCATCATCAGTCCTTATCGCAAACAGGTAGAGAGAATACAGCAGGAGCTAGGGCGTCCGGAAAACGGTTTTGATGACAGGACATTGGGATTGTTGACGGATAATGTAACGACGGTAGATTCCTTTCAAGGCGGCGAAAACCGCGCGACACTAGTCTCGTTTGTGCGAAGCAACAAGGACAGGCCCAACGTGGGGTTCTTGAAAGATCTGCGGCGTCTCAACGTGGCGCTGAGCCGCGCGCAAGAGCGGTTGATCGTTATCGGGGATATGGAGACGTTGAAGAATACGCGTAGGACGCCGGAGGATTTGGAAGTCGGACGAATCTTTACTGCATTGGAAAAATATTATGAAGAGATCGTGAAGCCGACCGTGGAAGGAGTAAAAGACCAAGAGGTGCAGGAAAGAAAACAATTGTTGTTGGAACAGGTCTCGCCGATTGCGTATTCCCTTTAGACTCGGACTCGTTTTATTGTTTCCGCAATAGATCATTGAAGATATATTGCGGAAATGAGAATACGACGTGTGTTCCTCATTTCCTGGGATTTTTTAAACAGCGAAAGACTGTTTGGGAAAATGGTTCGGCAAAACGATCAACGGGCTTTGGATACCTATCTTGCCTTGCTGCGGGCTTACAAGCCAAACACCCAAGCCAGCCTCCCCTTAGATTACGATACGCTGGCGCGCGACATTGGTTTGGGGGATTGGCCTAAAGGCGACGCGCGGCGGCAAATCAACAGAACGTTGCGAAAGCTCGAGCACCGCTATGGTCTTGTAGAAATGCGTTCGACAGTTGGCTCGTCCATCCCGATCGTGTTGAAAGATTATGCAGATCCCAGCAAATCTTATTCGTTGCCCCAAACCCGTTTCCTAAAAATTCCTCCCGCGTATTGGGATTATGGATGGAGCAATTCTTTATCCCTACCGGCAAAGGCGATACTGCTTTTAAACTTTGCCTACAGCCCCATCGACCGCAACTCGCGGCGCTGGCAGGCATCGCGCTATGCACTGGTGCGAAAGCATCATCTGTCGAATTGGATTGTCAGCCGCGGGACCACGGAGCTGCGGCGAAAAAATCTGTTGGACATGGAATACGATGCATTGGATCAAACAGGCCTAGCGCCTAAGCATCCTCACGTCTTCCTGCCTCAGCCGCTGTACAACCCGAAAGATCTCGCGCGCAAACTCAAGCGCTTGGAGGAACAACACGGGGCGGAAAAGCTGGAAAGGGCTAAAAAACTAGCTGCGTTGGTTTACGAAGACTGCGATGCGGGTGCGATGGAAAAGCTAATAGAGCTCGAGGAAAAATATGGCCTCTCTGTCATGCAACAAGCCGCCGAGATCATGGCAGCAAAATCGCCCTCCAATCCTAAACGATCTATGGGCTATCTCATTGGAACAATACAAGGTATTGGAGATAAATCGTAATAGGAATACGTCAGCGATTGATTCAGAGATTACTATTTTGTTACTACTCACCAGCCCTGTCACCCTGAGCACAGCGAAGGGTCTACATAGTCTGACAAGATCCTTCGCTGCGCTCAGGATGACAGGTACCTGAGCAGTTACACTATTTTAATCTATCAACCCAATAATACGGTTTTCTATGAAAATGCGCAAAAGCCAGAACGACAAGGATATCTTTTTGGATGGAATAAATAATTTTGAAGGGGAATTTGTGAACAAAATAGCGGCGTATTTCTTTTCTTTCGGACGACCATGCCCGCGTGTATTGCTTGATTCGCAGAAGTGATTGTTTTATTTCATATTCAAATCTGAGCCCTAAACCAGATTGTTCCATTTCATAAAATGCTCTTGCATCGTCAAATTCCTTCAGGGCAATTTGAATTATTTCTATTTTCACGAGTGTTTTTTATCGAAGATGTCTTCAAAAGAAACGGTTTTTAATTTGCCGGCCTTATAGGCCTTTAAGCGCTTTTCTGCTTCTCGTGCCCATGCTTTTTCTATTGCAGGGTCTGGCACATCAAGACTCATTATTAATGTTTCAATAATGATAAAGCGCTCGGCGGGTTTTAAATGCAGGGCCTGAGATATTATTGATTTTGCTGGCGACATACATTCCACCTCCAAGATTGATTGTACAAAAAACTAGAAACAGCGCACGCATTAGTTTGTTGCGCTCCCACCGGATAAAGACCTCATAGATCAGTCCCACCCGTAAAACCATATGCTTCCGTGATTAATTTCTGCAACCGGTGCTATTGACATAATCCATTCCGTAATATATACTTAAGACGCATCTGCTGATGCAGTTGCGGAGAATTACTATGTTCATGCGAGTTTTGGCGATATTGGCTGTCATGCTGATGAGCTGCGCAACGATGCTGCGCGCGCAAGATGTCTGTCTTCAGCCACGTTCTGCCTTGAGTGCGGATAAGGATTTCAGGCGCGCGTTTGTCTTGAAATTGCTTTTGGAATACGTCGGCCATGCCAAACAAGAGGGGCTTTATCCCAGGCAAATCAGCATTGGCCTCGAAGATGCTCTTCGCTTGCATGGATTCCAAACACCGGTGGTTTGTCGGACGGAGCGGACTAGCGGGGGAAAACCATCCAGGGACTTGTACAGATTTCATATGCAGAAGATTCCTGTAACCATTTTTTATGAAGACGTTTCGCGCAAACTGGCTTTTGCTATAGGCCACTTTAGAAATCAATCCGAGGATATGGCCTTCGAGGATATCCAAACCATGAACGAGACGGATCTGGCAAAAAAGTTTTCCGAAAACCAAATCGTTTCCCCCACAAGACCCTGGGTCGAGAAATATCACGATCTGGAAATCGTGAACAAGATTATTCCCAGCCGAAATATCGTTGTGCATAGAGAGGATTACCCTAGTGTCGGTGAATTTTCGCTGGCATCTGAATTGCTCGTTTTCCGGCCCCTTAAAAAGGACGAGATAGTGCGGCTTGTCGCTGAGATTCAAAACGGTAATGGCGCTGCGCGGCAAGCTCTGGTCGAACATCATGGCAGGTACATTGTCGGTCAGGCGAAGCGGTACAAATTCTTGCTGAAAGATGAGGACGTTTTCGACAAGCTCGTCTCCGACATGGTTCTGGCCGCCTTGCGTGCGGCGGAAACGTTTAATCCTGCCAGCGGAACATTTATCACCTATTTGACCTTGCCCATAGGCGGGGTGCTCAAGGGGGCTGTGCTGCGAGAAAAGGCCCGCGATCTGGGCATTTCGTCAAGACTCGTGGAAAAAATCTCCGAGTTCAACGCGCTGAAAGAAAGACTGGGACGGGAACCCATGCCAGGCGAAATCTCACGGGAATTAGGCCTTTCGCCACAGAAGGCAAAGCAGCTCTCCATTGCGATGAGCATCGCGACCATTTCTTACGAAGAATGGATGGACAAAGAGGCGCAAAAAGAGGAAACCGGTAGCAGTCTCGCACGCGCCCAGGAAGAGGATATGGGGCGGGCTGGGGATGCCGCGCAGCGCATTCGGTATTTGGAGGATCCCGATGTGACGCAAATGCTGAATCGCATGCAGGCGGATACAGGTATAAGCACCACGCGTTGGGCTACGTTCTTACTCTACAAAGGTATTCTCCACTCGCGCGCGATGGAAGGCGATGCCAATTCCGAAAAAGTGGCTCAGCTTTTTGATGTCTCGGGGGCACGCAGCCGAGAGGTGATCAAAGACATGACCGTGCGCTTGCAGGAACACGGTCTGCTGCGCGATATTTTGCATGAAGCGCTGTTGCACGGCGAAGGTTTTGTGCCGACGATAAAGCTGGAAGATGCCCGAGAGAAAATACGCGCCATTTTCGAACAACGGGATCCCACCAAACAGTTGGTCCAAGACGGTCTTCGCGTTTCTTCGTTCCGGTTCAAAGTGTTTGGGGCGAGAGAGACGTTTTTGACTTTTGATACCACCAAAGGCCCCAAGAAGCTCACCAGCGGAAGCAAGATGGCCAGAGGCGATGTCACGGTGGAGGTGCGCTATGCGCCGGGCATTGGTTATGTTTTTGAAACGGATAAAGTTGTCGAAGGGGACAAGCATTTTTCAACCGCTAAAACGATCAACAGCGACGGGGACTATGTCGCGTTGGACGCGATACCCGGTTACTGGGTGACGGAGTTTAGAAATTCTCTGGAGGAGAAAAATAATTTCGTATCCGAGTTGCGATGGAAAACCGTGATGCGCATTCTGCTGCGCGGAAAAAATCTGGGCCGGGGGATTCCACTGGCATCCGGGGAGCCTGCCGGGGATCTGTTGGAAGGGTTTCGGTTCAAGGTGCCGAATGCGGCGGAAGAATTTTTCCAGATGAGGGTTCCGGGCGGGCCTCGCAAAAAGCTATTGAGCGGCAGCGAAGGTATCGGAGATTTGGAAGTGTGCGTGCGCTTTGCGCCCGGCATCGGGTATGTGCTGGAGATGACCAAGACCCTGCCTGGCCAGATACCCGTTCCTACGATTCGCGTGATTGATGACAACGGGGATTTTGGGCGACTGAAAGAAATTCCCGAGTATTGGGAAGAAGAACTCAGGGAGTCGCTGGTGAGTCCCCGGGCCGGCTTGTCGGAGACCAAATGGAAAACGATAATAGACATGATGTGGGCGGCAAAGGATACGGGGCAACCTCTTTGGATCATGCGCGCGGGAGGCGCCAAAAGTATGCTGGCGGGATTTCATTTCCTGCTAGCCGAAGTCAAGGCTCATTTTTATTCTCCGGTGGTTTCGGGCGAGCAAAAACACATGTACAGTGGGTCCAGGGATACCGGTGCCCTGGGTGGTCTGGTGACATTCCAGCCGCATGTCGGATATGTGTTTGATTTGATTAAGATCGTTGGCGCAGAAACATGTATCGGTCATCGCGCTATTCAAGATGGAGAAGATGGGAGGCAATTTTACGTCCTGCCTGACCACCCCATGGATGCGGACCTGTCGCGCGTCGAAGCATCGCTTTAATCCTCACGGTCGGCGCACATTGTTGTTTCTCTAAGGGATCATGGAAGATATAGGAGGAGAACGAGAATACGAGTTGTGCGCGCGTATATTTTTCGGTACGCTCATGTCGTTTCACTTTTAGCGCTATATGGAGCGAAAAATGAAATCACTTAATGTGCTTGAGGTTTTGAGCGATCTCGGTCGGAAGAGGATGCAAATCTTCTCCACGGAGGAGTTCCGTCGTCACTTTAGGGTTACCCTGCGGGCTGCCCAGGAATTCATCAAGGATCACCAGGGGGATCTTTTTACCAAGCTTCGCAACGGTCTCTACGCCTTAAAGTCTGAGCCACCGCACGAACTTGAAATCGCAAACCGCCTTTATGCGCCTTCCTACGTCTCGCTGGAGTACGCGCTTGCCTATTACCGGTTGATCCCCGAAACCGTTTACACGGTTACTTCTGTCACCACAAAGATTACGCGGGAATTTATGGTTCAGGGTAAAAGCTATGCGTACTCACGCATTAAAAGAAGCGCCTATACGGGATACCGGCTCGTGAAAGAAGGGCAGGTAAAAACGCTGATGGCAGTGCCTGAAAAAGCCCTTGTCGATACCTGTTACTTTATTGATCTC
>CAZOWS010000249.1:0-5992 GCA_964583365.1 uncultured Actinomycetota bacterium | reverse complement strand
ACGGGCTCCAGCTCCAGCGTTTCAAATATTTTTTTCTGCGCGGAAGTCAGCGGCGCCTGCGAAGTAGACTCAGCTGGCACGGGATTGCCCTGATGCCTCGTCCATTGCCGTAGCGCATTTTTGGGCAATAAGTAGCGCAAGTCCTCCACGATGTCGGCGGCCGAGCCCACGAGCTTGGCGCCTTGCTGAATCAAGCTGTTGGCGCCTTGCGAAGACTCGCTGTCCGCCCGACCGGGAACCGCGAACACCGATTTGCCTTGCTCCAGCGCATGCGAAGCCGTGATCAGCGATCCACTTTTGCGCGCGGCCTCCACCACCACAACACCGAGCGACAGGCCGCTGATGATGCGATTGCGCCGAGGAAAATTACGGGGCAGCGGTGCACGCGACAATGGAAATTCGGTCAGAACCAAACCTGTTTGAGCAATGCGTTTGAGCAAAGGCACGTTTTCCGCTGGATAAGGATTAGCAAAACCACTGCCGATGATGGCCACCGTGCGACCATCACGAGACAGTGCCCCCTCGTGCGCAGCCGTATCAATGCCGCGGGCAAGACCGCTGACCACCGTCAATCCTGCGCCGGCCAAATCCGCACCGAGCGACTTGGCCATCTCCACGCCATAACGCGATGCCTGCCTGGACCCCACAATGGCCAGCGCAAAAGCATCTTGTTTGTCAAAACGCCCCTGATAATAAAGGATTGGTGGGGGTTGAGGAATGTAGCGCAAACTTTCCGGATAGCGCTCATCGTTCCAATCCAGCCACGCCACCTGCCTTTTCTTGCAAGCGCTCAATTCTTTTGCCAAATCAAAATATTTTTCCCAGCCTGCAATCTTCTCGGCCAGAGCCGGACCAACCAAGCCATCGAGCAAGGAACTTCCCTCGGTCAAGAGCTCCACCGGTGAGCCCACGCGATTCAACAACTGCATCAAGACACGCGGTTCCAGACCTTCGATAGCGTTTAAAATAAGCAGGGCTTCTTTATTTTCCATTGTCTTTGCACCCGATCTTTTCTTGCAGTACGCCCTTCAAAATATTCTCGGGAACTTTATCGGATATGATCACCTCGCCGATCTTGCGAGGCAACACAAATCGTAACACGCCCGCGCGCACCTTTTTGTCCCCGAAAAGCTTTTTGAACACCTCCTGCGGCTTGGCCCAACGCGCCGAAACCGGCAAACCCGCCATGCGGAATAGCTGCGCTTGACGAGCAACGCATTCCTCCGTGCACAGCGACATCTTCTCGGCAATCATCGCCGCGCACACCATCCCCACCGCGATGGCCTCGCCGTGCACGTAGCGTTTGTACCGGCAAGCGCTTTCAATCGCGTGACCGATCGTGTGGCCGTAATTCAATATTGCACGCAAGCCATTTTCACGCTCGTCCTTGTGCACGACGGCCGCCTTAATCTGGCAGGACTTGGCAATAATGGCGGTCAACACTTCGTTATCGTGACCGATGATTTTTGGGACATTCTTTTCCACGAAATCAAAAAGATCCTCATCCCAAATCACGCCGTACTTGATCACCTCGGCCGCGCCCGCCCGCATCTCGCGATCGGGCAGCGAAGACAGGACTTTTGGGTCTATGAGCACGACTTTAGGTTGGTAAAAAGCGCCGACTAGATTTTTGCTGCTGACCAGATTCACACCCACTTTGCCGCCCACGCTAGAATCCACTTGCGCCAGCAACGTCGTTGGAATTTGAATAAAATCGATGCCGCGCATGTACGTGGCTGCGACAAAACCCGCTACATCCCCGATCACGCCACCGCCGAGCGAGGCCACAAAGGAACCGCGATCCAATCCGACTTCTGCCATTTGCAGCAAAAGATCTTCCGCCGTGCGCAGCGTTTTATACTCCTCGCCTTCGCGAATCGTGAGTACGTCCACTTGCACGCCGATTTTCTCGAACCCAGCCTTCGCGGCCTTGGCATAGAGCGAGCCCACCGTGCCATTCGTGATCAAAACACCTTTGCGTCCAAGACCCAGCTTGCCCAGCACTTCTTCTAAATGATTCAGTAAACCCTTCTGAATAAGGATGTCGTAGGAACGATCCCCAAGATCAACTTTAACGCGTTTCATGCTTTTCCCTTGTCATGGGTATACCTCGTCATGGGTGCGCCTTGTCATCCTGAGCAACGCGAAGGATCTCGTTTGTCCATCGAAGATCCTTCGCTTCGCTCAGGATGACAGAATTTCCTTCATTTCTTGCACAATCTGCTCAACACTTTTCCCATCCGTAGCCACGGTCGCATTCGCAAGCGCATAAAATGGCGCCCGAGTTTCCAGCAATTCTTTTATTTTAGCCAAGGGATTCTCTGCTTTTAAAAGCGGCCTATGCGTCTCGTGCTTAACACGCGCAAAAATCGTTTCTGGCGACGCAGTCAAACAGACCATAACACCGCTAGCTTTGAAATCCTTCACACTGTCCAGATTCAATACCACGCCGCCGCCGGCCGAAATCACAAGCCCGCTTTTCGCGCTAAGCTCCAGCACCAGTTCCCGTTCGCGCCCGCGGAAATACGGCTCGCCCTTCTTGGCGAAAATATCCGTGATCGTCATGCCTTCTTTTTTTTCTATCGTGGCATCCATCTCCACCCAGAGGCGACCTGTGGATTTCGCCAGCGCTTTGGCCACGGAACTCTTCCCCGTGCCCATAAAACCTACCAACACGATATTTTTTTGGGAAGAGATCAAAACTCTTTTACCTGCTCCACGTACGAGGAATGATTTCTTTTGATTTCATCCATGCTGTCCCCGCCGAATTTCTCCAGCATCGCATCGGCCAGCACGAAGGCAACGGCCGCCTCACCCACCACGCCGGCCGCCGGCACCGCACAGGTATCGCTGCGCTCCACGGCCGCAAGAAAAGCTTCTTTGGTTTTGATGTCCACGGACGCCAACGGCTTCATCAGCGTCGAGATCGGTTTCATGAACGCGCGCACGATCAACTCTTCGCCGTTGGTCATACCGCCTTCGACACCTCCCGCGCGATTCGTCTTACGGAAGAAACGCATGCCGGAGCCTTTTTTGGCCTTTGTCTTGTCGTAAAAAATCTCGTCGTGCACTTCCGAGCCGCGCTGACGCGCGCCCCAGGTGCCGTCTCCCACTTCGACGGCTTTATGGGCCTGAATAGAAAGAATCGCCTGCGCAAGACGCCCGTCCAATTTGCGATCCCATTGCGTGTACGAGCCCAACCCAACAGGAAGATTGCGCACGCGCACTTCGTAGACACCGCCTAGCGTATCACGCGCCTCTTTGGCCGCGTCTATGCCCTTGACCATTTTGGCCGACGCGGCACTATCCGCGCAGCGCACGGGTGATTGGGACTCGCGCTTGGCAATGTCGTCAAAGGAAAGTCCCTCCACGTTGGCGCGCACGTCGCCTATCTCGACCACGTGGGAAACCATTTCAATTTCGAAAGCCTCGAGGAAAATTTTGCAGATCGCGCCGATGGCCACGCGCGAAGTCGTTTCGCGCGCGCTCGCGCGTTCGAGAATATCGCGCATGTCGCCGCGCAAAAATTTAATGGCGCCCGCCAAATCCGCATGACCGGGTCGCGGACGCGTGACCGCGGGCAGCTCGTTGATTTTAAAATCCTTATTTTCGATCAGAATGCCGAGGGGCCCGCCGATCGTAATGTTGTTGCGAATCCCGGCCTGAATTTGCACGCGATCGGTTTCGATTTTCATGCGCCCCCCGCGCCCATGCCCACCCTGTCGGCGCGCGAGATCCAGATTGATTTTATCTTCTTGTAAGGTAAGGCCCGCAGGAATGCCATCCAAAACGCTCAAAAGGCATTTGCCATGCGATTCACCGGATGTCAGAAAACGTAAGGAGCTCATTGTCTTCCTATTGTATGGGCATGCCCGGCAATGCCAAGCACGCATTGCCAGAAGGGTATCAGCGACTTACAGAAAATGTCAAATCCAAAGGAAGCGCGAAAACTTCAAATTATGAAAAAATCCTGCCAATACCCTCTCGCCAGGGAAGGCAAAGAACGTTTCCCATCATCTGACTGCGTTCCACCATGCAAATGAGGTAGGCCTTGGCGCCACGAAAATCGCCCAGAAAGCGTTCCAGTTTTTTGGCGTCTGCCGAATCGGGGCGGTCGGTTGATTTGATTTCCACAAGCAAAGGACCTTTTCCTGGTCTTTCGATAATCAAATCAATCTCGGCCTGATCTTTGGTGCGAAGATAATAAAGGAGATAATCTTTCTTGAGATATTGATTCAGACGGAAGATTTCGGCAATCAACCAGTGCTCAAAAGCATTCCCAAAATAATAGGTATTCGGCCTTACGGGAATATCGAGTGTATTTTCCAGGGCCCGTTTAACCCCCGTATCAAAAAAGTAGAACTTTGGCGCCTGTTGTTGTTGCTTGCGAATCGAGCGGTGATAGGGTTCGATGAAAAATCCCAAAAGGGTGTCTTCCAGAATTCCAAAGTAGGATTGAACCGTTTTGTAATCAACACCCACGTCACGGGCGATCTTTGAATAATTCAAAATCGTCCCGTTGGCCTGCGCGGCCACGGGGAGAAAGCGTCGAAAGGGGTCTAAGTTACGAATGATGTGTTCCGCCCAGACCTCTTCCTTAAGATAGGTCAAAGCATAGGCCTTAAGAAAGTCCTTTTTGTCCGAATCGTTTTCAAACCGCATGATTCCGGGTAACGTCCCCCAAGCAAGCGCGGCAGGCAAAGAAAATGCATCTCCCATCTCCACATGGGTTAACACGAAGAGATGATTCATAAAAGCCCTACCGGCAAGAAGATTTGCGGAACCACGTTTGAGTTTCCTTGCACTCGATCCCGTGAGGGCAAATTTGAGAGAAGTCTCTTCGATCAAACGGTGTACCGTGTCCAGAAGTGGCGGGATTTTCTGTACCTCATCAATCACGACCCACTCTACCTGCGATGCCAGAGCGATCAGCTCTCGGTAAAGCAGACCACGATCCAGGGCATAACGTTCTTCCTGTACGGTGTCCAATAAGTCGATCCACCGGCATTTTTTGTCACGGAAGAAACCATGCAAAAAAGTCGTTTTCCCCGTCCCTCTCGGGCCGAATAGAAAAAAACTTTGTGCCATGGATGGCTTAAGCAATCTTTGGAACATACTCCTAATTTATACGATTAATTAGGAGTTATGTCAAGAGCTAAAAATGACCTCTGTGACTTAAATAGTAATAGTTTAGCCCTCCTCGTCATTCCCGCAGGCTTTAAGCGGGAATCCAGGAGGTTCATTGCAAGCAATTCTAGATTCCCGCTTAAAGCCTGCGGGAATGACGTCCATGAGCTATGCCGCGCTAAACTATTGCCTTAAATAGCACTTAAATGGAACTCAAAACCTACCTGTGTCCTGTCCGATACCTAAAGCGCCGATGAAATTGCTTCGCTTGCGAATTGTGGAGATAATGCGCGAATATCTTTATCAAGCTTTCGACCGTTTTTGTTGAGATCCATTTCAAGTAAGAGTGGCTTCCATTCCTTTCCATTCAGATAGGCAACCACAGCCTTCATGATAGTTGCGCGCAGGTGGGTATCCCTTGCAGACCCCCCTGTTTTTCGATAAAAGTTTGTCACGTACTGATAGGCCTTGTCATAGACTTTTGCACAAAGCGGCGCGCGAGTAGTCTCGGCAAGATAGGGTCTCCAGAAATCAGGTCGTCTTAATGAATCATAATCTAGGCTAGTCGCTCTAGAGTCTGTCGAAAGAATTGCGCACACTTCGTTGATGCTTTCCACGGGCGATCTATCGGTCATCTTGCTCGCGATGCTTTTGTGGCGTCTTAGCAATCGTTTCAAATCTTGGCCAGCCAATTGGCAGCGAATGATTTCGAAACGGATGGAAGGCGGAATGGCCTGCGTTATACCCAGGCCCAATAAACGGCCATATGCAATTTCGGCAGCATCGCGGCAGATCTGCGCTGCACATTGTGTTATATCGGACCGAAAATTGCTCTTCCACCAATAGGAACGTTTGCCGAGTTCCG
>CAZOWS010000248.1:0-5162 GCA_964583365.1 uncultured Actinomycetota bacterium | reverse complement strand
CCCTGCGACTTATTTATCCGCAGACGGTGGGCGAAAAATTAGCCGAGCAATATGAATTAAGTCAGCGGACGCGACCGAAAGCCCTGGCATGCGATGAGGGCAAGACTTTGGAGGCCCAACTACTGGCCCCCCGCTCCCAAGCGCCGCAATGGCAAGAAATCCTGGAGGCCATGCGCAAAGATGAACATTTTGGCGATTTGATGAAACTCGCCGAGGCAAACAAAATCAAATCGCCTCTGGACCTAAAGCTCCTACGCGCGGGTTTGGCTGCATGGGAACCTGTCTTTCGAGAACACACGGTCCCCTATCTTAAAACATACTATCCCTTTTTCAAAAAAGTTCTGCGCAAGGATATGGAATTCTGCTGGCCGGGTGTTTTGAAGCTCATGGCTCAGGCGGCCACGTCGCGCCGTTGGAAGGGATACGAGCCTTTAAATGTCGTCGCGGCCGCCGTGCGCGATCACAAGATATTTTTCTGCAGAGAATTTCGCGCGTGGTGGCCGCATCTATTGCGTATGGGAGAGGCTGGTGGGGATAATGTCGCGCTGGTATTCCCTTATCTGGATATTCTTTCCACCAAGCTGCATGTCAAACCCGGAAAGCAATTGGAGGACATCGCTTCTGTCGTCCGCAGATTGGATCGATGGTATATCACGCGTTTTCTGGACACGCTGCTGCCGCAAATCAAAGAACTCTCTGGACCGGCATGGGATTCCGATTGGCCTAGCGTGAAAAAGACATTGAGGTATATCGACAAAAGCACCATGCGCGCGCTCATCGTCCCTCTCATGCAATGGGAATGGCGTTTCGATAGCTTGCATGCGTTGGAGGAAATGATAGACGAGCTCGGATCTACGCACACCGAGTGGGGTTTTCACAAAGACGTAGCCGTCTGTTGGTATTTGGAGACGCAATTGCCCCAAGTAGGCCGCAGCAAAGATCAAATCAAGGAGATGAAAGATTATTTACTGGGACCTCATCAAGAAACATTTAAAGGCAGTCCCTCTTTTTTAATGCCTGAAAATTGGAAAGCCGCCCAAATCATCGCTCTGATTCAAACCCTGGCCATCAAGGACATGAAGGAATTCAAACTGGCTGTGGCCGCGGCAAGAGCAATGCTGTCGCGCAAAAGCATGGGAGACATAGTGCGCTACGGAATTCGTAATGCGCCGACCTCTCGCGCGATGGACGTAATGACATTTGCCACTCTATATCCGCTGCTTGTGGACGAAGACGAAGGATCCAATGCAATACACCTGCTTGCATGGACAGAAAAATGCGCGGAAGTTGCTCCGTTGGATTTAAGCCAAATCCCAGATGAGAATCTCTTGGCAAGCGTTGAACATCACTACGCGAACGCCAGGAGCAAAATGCTCGCGTCTTTTTCTTCCAGGACCTTTCCCAAACCATGGAACGACCTGCTCACGTCTGCTGCGGGGCCCCAACAGCATCATGAGGAAATCGCCCGCATTGCCCTCGGGAGTGTGCCAGGCTGGATGGACTGGGCCGAATGCCATCCCGATTTAATCGCTCCAATAGGATTTTCAACATGGCTGGACATTTGCCGTGCCTTCCCGGACGATGAGATCATGCCACTTATGGCCGGCATGTCCAGACTGGCAGCGCTGGGCGTCATCAACAAGGACAGCCGTGCCGACAACATAAAATACTTGGCCATGGCCCTGGCAAAATTGACGCCTCGCTTTGGCACACGCGTGGCGGGCTGGCTGAAAAACAATTACAAAGAGGTTTTCCTCAAGGTCTTAGCAAACAACATGAACGATTATGCGTGGCCTAAATTCCTGGAGATACTCTCTAAAGGCAGCTGGCAAGACGCAGTTGCCTTCGGCGAAGCCCTGTCGCATTTTCAGGAACCATTGCCGGCTTTAACAATAGTCATGCTGCATAAACATTATTCCGCTCTGCAAAAAATATTTGGCGACAGCATGTTGAGAAATCAGTTTTCATCCCTGATTGTGCTTCTATCCCAACACCCGCATGATGCCCCCCTCCTGATGCAAGGTCTTGCGCAACTTGAGCCCATTCTCAAGGAGAAAACAACAGAGTTTATCGCCGTTCACATGGCGGACTGGCAGACGGCTTTCGGCGCTGACTGGCGAGACCATTGGCCGGAACTGCTACAGCTGCTGATAGACTCCGGAAAAAACATGGAAGACAACGCCAAAGGAATACTCCCTCTCAAAAATTCTTTCAAAGACGAGTTTCTAACCTATTGGCCGCTCATGTGCCGTCTGGCATCGGCCGCCGGCGAACACAGCTGGTCCGTGCTGGGCTGGCTTCCTTTGCTACGCAAGAAATTCCTGCTGCGCACGCCGCAACGCATGGAAGAGGTAGGAAATGTTTTGGTCGGATTGCGTGGCGATACTGGGATGATCAACTTTTTTCTCGGGAATTTGTTGCCGCTGATCAAAAAAATGGAAGGCAAAAAATGGGAGGAATCACCTTCCACCGATGCTCTCTTGCTGTTAACGCGCTTGACTTCGGGAAACGTGCATCTATTGCAAATCATTATGCAAGAATGGCAATGGCGCTTTAAAAGCATTTCCGATATCAACGACGCCATTGTGGCCATGGAAAGGTTTAACAAGGAAGGGAGATTGGGATCCGACGCAGCCGTAACATGGTATTTTAGAACTCATTTCAAAAATCTCTGCCCCGACAAGAAATCATTTTTGGAGCTATGGCATATGCTCGACGCCAACGCGATGAATTCCGGTGAATTGGTATGCCTCCTAGCGATGCTCAAAGACATTACGATCAAAGATAAGAACGATTTTCTGTTGGCCGCATCGGCCGCGAAAAACTTTATGGTCCAGTACACGGTTGATGCGATTCGGGATGCGCAAAAGCAACTGCTCTTTGTCCACACCATGGAACCAGTGGATTTCGCCGCCTTGTACCCACTCATGCTACAACATCATCTCGCCCTCACGCGTGAGGTCCTACAAGAGTGGAGAGACATATTGACCATGCTACCTCCTTCGCGGTTTGTGAAGGCTCGAGACAAGAAGCCCGAGCCACTTTCCACCGGAGATAAAGAGTTGGATGCATTGCTTGAGGAATCGTGGCAAATCACCATGCACTTCGACCCCGATTTGCCTTATCTTGAACCGGTTGACCATGAACAAATCGTGAAGGACTTCCAAAAAAGATATTCTCGCGCATGGAGGCGCATAACGTCTCGCTACAAAACCAAGACGCCCGACATGGTGCATGTCCCCGCCTTGCTACACGTAGAAACGCAGGAGCAGGCCGAGCGCATCTTGCAATTTCTGACGAATAAAAAACAGAAGGCCTTCCTGCGCATAGGCCGATTGGTCGCGCCGGACGGTACGGTGCTCTTGGAAGAAACCGATCAGGCCACCGCGTACAGAAAACAATTCGGCGACACGGACAATCTGTTTCTCGTGCCGCTGAGAAATCCTTTGGCCTTTCGCGTAACAACACGCCATGCGCGTTCCTATGCCATGCCCGAGGAGCTATACCCGTGGAACCCCGAGCGTGAATTGGTAGGGAAAGGCATAGGGACAGCCACCTCGAACAGACGCGCGGGCGTTGTGACTGCTTTCCGGCGCGGAGGCGGCGTGCATAAATTCTATGGAGGCCTCGACGTGGAAGAAAAAGCCATCGTCGAGGATGCAGAGACAAAAATGAAGAAACACTTTCGCGCCATGATAAAAAAACAGGACTGGCGCGATCTAACAGAGTTTTTCCATATCACCGAAGACAATTTGTTTTTGTCCGGCGTCGCCGAATTTCAGCCGCTGGCCCTACCCGCCTATTTGACGACGCCGCAGGCTAGGCGAAAATTCCGCGACAAAGTCATCGTGCTACCCGGTCAAAACCTCCCGTCTGGCCTAAAGCTAATCAAAACGCAGCCGCTCTTGGAGCACATGAAAATTGGAACAATTCCCGCCTATGGCGGGATGGCCAAAACATCCGAGGTGCAGCGCCTGTTTTATTATTTGACGCCCAATCAAAAGCGCATTGCGGAAATGCCCACCATGGAGGCCTTCAAGGATCAGTACCGCGAACCCTACTCTTATGTTCCGTTCTTATCCCATTTAGGCATTCAGGCCTTACCCAAAGGACCGGGCGCAGACCATCCTTTTATATTCAAAGATGCCGCAGGCCAAGAACTATCCGAACGCTACGTGCGGCAATTCGTGTTCGTGGGGCTTGTCGTGCGCACGGCGATCGTGGCCCGTATTCTGCACGTGGACATGGACGCAGCCGCAACGAACAAATGGGGTTGCATATTTTTCCCGCTCAACTTCAATCCCCTCACCGCCTTCGACTACGACACCGTGAATTTCCGTGGCGACCCACGCTTCACCAAAAAAGAATTCGAAAGATTTCAAAATAACGATCAAATGGCGCTGCAATCAGGCGTGAATGGCCTGCTGTCTGACTTTGCGGGCATCATGCAAGCCGATACGATGTTTGAGAATAATTGGCATGAGGACGACGTGAACAACGCCAGAATGCTGCTCTGGGAATTTCTTTACAGCGGAGACTTGAGCGCCAAAAAGCCCCAGGACTCCTACGTGCACAGGTCGCATCTGGACAAAGAGCAAATCGGCAAGCGCCTGGCGGCATTCCTAGCTCAAGCAAAACACAGTCGAGCCCGCCCGCGTAATATCGAAGCGCCTCTTGCTTTGGAGAATCAGTTGCTTGCGCCGCCCTCGCATTGGAATGATAAACACAAGGATTCCATCGCAAAAATCCCTCTGCTCCATGCGTGGGTCAAAAAACATCCGAAGTTAGTAGCGCTGTGTGGCTACGCCGTGTGGCAAGAAATCTACGAAGCCTATCCCCCGCATGAAGCCATGAATATATTGGACACCATGATGCGGGATTACGTTGCCGGAAGCATTGTACAAACTCCAGATGATGCAAGACGATTGGCGAAGGCATATCATCGATTGTTTCCCTCCTTAGAAGAGAGAACAGACGCATTTTTAACATTGAATGTCAGCATTCTACGCGAAGGCTTTGCCGAAGACTTTCTGCCATGCTGGGAGCATATCGTTGATCTTGTCGTGGAGGCCGCTGAAAATTCAGAGCGTCGGGAGGCGGAGAAAAAAGCCTCGGCCATAACGTGGGAATTGTATGAACTGAAGAAAACCTGGAACATCTCC
>CAZOWS010000247.1:0-13353 GCA_964583365.1 uncultured Actinomycetota bacterium | reverse complement strand
CGATTCAGGCGACGTGTAACAGCGAATCAGCGACTCAACGGATGCTGCTTCGCCGCGAACTGGTTGGAGATCGCCTGGAGCGTCCCGACGAGCGAGTGGCCGCAAGGATATTATTTTTAGGGGACGCGGTTCGGCCGCTCCTGCGGCGGCCGCCCGCTACCGCTCGGCGCGCAAATTGCCGCCAAAAAGACGGCGGCAAACCAAGCTTTGCGCGCCTGTGCGAGTCCCCTAAAAATAATACCCTTACCCCGATCCATTGGCGTCTTACACTTTTTTTTAACCGGTTAAATGCTCTTACTCATCCCAATTTCCATAAATAAGAGCAGCGGGTGGCGCGGGGCGGGCGCCCGTCCGCCCGGAGCGCGGCAGGGGTCCCACGGGGGGATGGGTGCCGCGCGAGGACGGATGGGCTGCCCCGCGACAGGACCCGCTGCGTGACTGGTACGCCCAAATGCGAACGCTGCCTTGCCGCTGTACATTTTTGTGCGTCTATTTTCCCGCGATGGTCCCGTACAAGCGCTAACATGGCTTTCATAATAGTCTGCGTACCAATGTTTTGAGAAATAGACCCCTGTAACTGCGTGTCCTGGCACGCGCATTGCTCTTAGGTGCCACAGGTAAAGCGATGAAAAACCAAAGAATACTAAATCCGCTCAGGCCGCAACATGCCAGATCCAGAAATCACGTAATTGGCTTTTGGGGCGAGAAAAACATTTGTCCATCGCAGCAGAAGGGCAAGCGCAAATCTTTTTTGAACTTTTCTAAACATCTTCAGAGCTTCATTCAACACGTCTCCCAAAGGGGCTGCCTTTGAGCCAGCGAAGACAGCCCCTTCTCCCCCTTCGTTACACAGTTTCACTTTCGCGAATACTTTTTACGGCGTAGATCGTGATGGGTTTGATTTTACCTTTTACCAGAATCGAATCAATTTTCTCCGCTTCCACGATATCGGCGACAAGATCGTATGTGGACTCGGTGATGATGATATCGCGTTCGTATTTGCGCGTGAGAGCCTCCACGCGCGCTCCGATATTCACGTTATCCCCGATCACCGTGTAAGCAAAAATTTCAGTGGACCCCATGTTTCCGCATATCATCTCGCCCGTGTTGATTCCGATACCCATACTTAGCAAGGGTCTGCCCTGGGCCTGCCACAGAGCATGAACATTTTTTAGTTCGGCCACCATCTCCAGCGCCGTCTTGACGGCCAATCGCGCCTGCACTTTACTCTCCATCCGAATCGGCGCCCCGAACAGCGCCATGATCTCATCCCCAACGAATTTGTCTATCGTGCCACGATTTTTTAAGATGACTTTGGTCATCGCATCCAAGTATTCGTTGAGCATGTGCACGACTTCCTCGGGAGTATGGCCCTCGGAAAAGTTCGTGAAACTGCGCACATCCGAAAATAACACCGTGATCACGTGGCGCTCTCCGCCGAGCTTTAGCTGGTCCGGATTTTTCAAAATGTCTTCGATTACATCCGGCGAAAGATAATGGGAAAAAGCCATTTTAATCCATCGCTTTTTCTTTTCTTCCGTCATGAATTTATACAGGACAATGGCCACGTAGGAAAAGACCACGCTGAACGCAGGACCCACGACATCCACGATAAGGCCTTGAACCTTAAATAGCCAAAAATCTCCGATCGCTCCCAACAGCATAGTGACTGCGGCAAATAGAATAGCCCGCAATGGCCCAAACCAATGGGCCACACAACCAACCATTCCCGCAAACAGGAATGTCAAAAGCAAATTCACCCATCGCGGCGCGCTTCTTAAAAAAGCCTGAGTAAAAATATTATTGAGGATATTTCCGTTCACGCTCACCATCGGGTGTAAAATCTCAAAGGGAATTGCCTTGGTGTCGAACAACCCTGTAGCCGTCAAGCCAATCAGCCCTATCTTTCCCTGTAACACATTCAGATCTAGGTGCGGCTTCTCTTTTGCCTGCACCTGTTTGTAAGCCGCGAGTATCTCGTAATAGGACATATGCTGGAAAGTTTTCGACCATGGTCCCGCCCAATTGATAATCATCCGATAATCCTTGTCTATCGGAATACGTATCGGCTGTGAACCCTGGATGGGTAGCACAATCCATTTCCCAGGAATTATTTGGACATCGGAGGGCCTGACCCCAAGATAATCCAACGCCGCAAGGAAGGAAACTTGCGGGATCCTTTCGTCCCCACGCTGCTCGTACAAAGCAATGCGGCGCACCACGCCGTCCATATCAGGCGCCAAACCAATGTGGCCGCTACCACGACATGCTCCCCACAGGGATTGTGTAGGGTACAATCTCTTGGATGGACTTTCGGTGCGACTTTCCAGCAACATGGGTAAATAGACATTCTTCGCCTGTCTCAATGCCTCGACAAAAGCATCATCCAGCTCCTGCTGCTGGCCAGGCTCCGTAAAAAGCACATCGAAAATGAGCGCGGCTGGTTTGTACTTTGAAACAACAGAGACGAACGCTGCATGCCAATCACGCGACCACGGCCATCGGCCTATCCTTTTGATCCCATCCTCATCCATGTCCATATAAACAATGCGAGAATCAGTTGGGATGGGACCGCGCAGCAAAAATCGCATGTCGAGCAGAGAAAGCTCAAAGCGCTGAAAAGCCCCTACCCATTGCAGCAGTAAAACCAAACATCCCACTACTGCGCTAATCAGCAGTTCGTAACTTTTCCAGAGGGGTTTGTTTTCCGCGCTCACTTTTCAATCTCCACATAGAAAAAAGGCCTTGCTCCATAATCGGAACAAGGCCTCGTAAAATAGCAAATACTGAAACTAGAACTACATTCCGCCGCCGCCGCTGCTAACGACAGGGGGTGGAGGTGGCGCAATTGCGTTAGAATCTGCACCTTGATCATTAACCTGGCCCGAGTTGTTGGGCTGCTGGCCAGAGCCAGCCTCGGAGCGGATATCTCCGGATGAACCACCCGCGTTGCCGATGACTTCCTTATCCAGATATTCTTGCTCCTGCTCGGCGGAGGCTGTTGGCTCGGCAACAGGTGTCGTTGTCGGTTGATTTGCACCGCTCGCAGCAGCCGCAGATTGAGCAGCGGCTAAACTGAATCCGCTCAACTCTCGCACCTGGTCATCGGATAGACCCGTAAACGCAACATTCCCATTATCATCGATAGTCGCACCCATCCCTTCATTCACGCGAAAAGTATTGGCGCTATCCCCACCGTCACTGGACTTACCTCCATTGAAAAGATTTGCCAAAGCTTGCAGTAGATCAGGCGAGGAAACATTTGATCCTGCGCTGGGATCAAAATTAATAAATCCGGCCCGCACCGACAACGTTGTTGCGAGGTCCTTAATACCGATGGACCAATTCGTTCCGCGCACGCCTGCAAGGCCTTTGGGCGTTTCCACACGAAACGAGGACTGGCTATTGGGCAGCGGCTTCACGCTCGCAAGAATTTTGCCCTCGAGTAAATTCAACTTGGCCTTCTTAGCATCTACCGTGCGATGGAAAAAGAGTAGAAATCTTGCTTTTTCCTTCGTATCGGCCAAAGTATCAAGCGTCAATTTTGTTTCTGCGTCAAGACGAAACGCGCTTCCATCCTGAAGTTGTATGTCCAGCAGTGAATCCAGGCTAGTTCGCAGGGTATCCCCTGCTTCGATTTCCATTCCCTTGGTCACAGGGACCCATGCAGCGCCCCCGGACTTCTGAACATCCGCAGCACCCTGAACGAGAATTACGGTTGCCTTCTGTGCAATCCCCGCCATCAAAGTCGCCTGAAAAATGCCCAGGAAAGCCACTACAGACAAACCCGCCATCCAAATCGTCTTATGCGCAATAGGCTTCATATACCGAGCCCTCCTATTATAACTTTCACATAAAGCTGAAAAAAAATACCGTAACAAAATACAAAACACAACAGGAAACACGTTAATATAGAAGCAATTATTGTACCAACTCAAATTTTAGTGCTTGTAAACAATTTAAAATGCGTAAGATAGAATTACTTGAAGCAAGTCTTCGCCATCCGTATTAGCAAATGCATCTCCTGGAAAAAAGTGTCCGTACACCGTGTCCAGGCGGGCAAATTTGTTCACCTGAAACTCTGCTCTCAAATCAATTTCATCCCCAACATCCCGATGACCTTGCCCACCCACAGTATCTGAAATCACGCCCCTGGATTTCACTTTCCAATAGTGGTAATAATCCAGACCACAAGTAAGCCTCTTGATGGGTTTTGTATCGAAGGAGAGCTTGTAGATGATGAGATTGGCTTCCGAGGGACTGAGTGCCGCGCCATAATTCACGAATCCATCAATACTGCGGAAGTTACTATCCTTGGATCCCGCTGCATTGCCACGTCGAACGCTGTTCACGCGACCCAAAGGCGCTATAACAGTGTTGTCTCCCGAAGCCAGCGTGATCTCATTTTCCAATTCTGGCCGCCAGACATGATCAAAACGGAATATTCCGCCAAAGTCCAAGAGATACGCGCGAATCGGTTCATGGCTAAAAAAAGTCGATGCCGCACCCAAATCAGAGGCATTGCTAAAACCAGCCACCCGAATCATTTCACCGTAGTAACCGATATTTTTTACACGATACTTATCCACGTCGTATCTGCCGACGCCATACGCACCGAAGTACACGGGCTCATAATGCGAATCCCTATTGCTCAATCCATCGTCGCTTCTGTCTGTCACACCTGTGATATAGCCCTGGAGTAAATGCTTCTTGAACTCTTTATACGTGACATTAACACCGTAGACATGCTTTTGCTGGCGATTGTAGGGCAAAAATACGTCCTGATTGCTGCCAATCAACTTGCCGGTAAACAGATCCACGTCCAGGAAATCATCGGAATACGTCAACTTGAGCGCATCGTAAACAGTTCGCAATACATGCCCGCGCCCGAGCTTCTGGAATTGCCGACCAGCCGTAAACACGAAAGGCTCGAAATTTAATTCGCCGTACATTTGGTCTATATCCACGCCTTCGTTGCTGTTGTTGATCGGTTCATAATCTTCGCGATGATAGCGGTTCCTTAATTTTATGTAGAAGCGCAGATGCTCGCCGTAGCGCGCGTTGGAGTAAAGATACATAATCCAGCGCTGAATTCTCTGCGTGACATCCGGAATACCTTTGTTCTTGTCGTCGTTGTAATTAAAACGGAACAGGCTCAACGTAGAACCGCCCCAGTCTAGGGCCACGTTGTAGAGGTTGAAATGCTTCAAGTTGTAGGGTATGGCAACGCCGTCTTTGAAAAGAATATCGAGATAATTTATTTCGTATATGTTCGGAAATTTAAACTCGGGTTTTTGCGGCGCTGGAGCCGGGCCGCCGTATGCCTTCACAACCGGCGAATTGGCTGTGGCGACAGGCTGCGTCATCGGAGCCGCATCAGGGCTCGCGGATCCTATGAACTCATCGGCATGGGCCGACAGAGGAACGGACATAACCAAAACCAACGGAAGAACCAAAAAAACAAAGCGCTGTAATATGTTCATGCGGGAAATTCCCCCTTTCGATACAAATGGGCATTTGCAAAACTCAACACGTTAGTCCTTGAAGAAATAAGTCAGAATTGCTGAAAGTTTAACAACACACTTGCCCCTGTCAAGCGAAAAGCCTTCAATACGCGTTCTTGTTCGTGAACATGGTCATCAGAAGAATCTTGAAATCAAAAAAAAGCGACCAGTGCTCAATATAGTACAAGTCGTACTTGATTCTCTCTTCAATAGATGTGTCTCCGCGCAATCCATTGACCTGCGCCCAACCGGTTAAACCGGCCCTTATATGATGGCGCGCCATGTACCGTGGGATATCCTGTCGGAATTTGCTTACAAAATGAGGCCGCTCGGGGCGGGGGCCCACCAGACTCATGTCGCCTTTGAGTACGTTAAGCAACTGAGGCAACTCGTCCAAATTCATGCGCCGCAAAAAACTTCCGCGTTGTGTTCGGCGTTGATCGTCGGGTTTTGCCCAAACCGGTCCGGTCTGTTCTTCAGCGCCCACGACCATGGTCCGAAACTTGACAATCCAAAAAATCTTTCCATCCTGGCCGCATCGCTCTTGCTTAAAAAACACCGGTCCCGGCGAATCTCTTTTTACCAAAAGTGCAATCAGTCCCATAAGCGGCGACAAAAGAATCAAACCCAAGAAAGATCCAACAATGTCCACTAGCCTCTTCTGAATCCTATTCCATGCCTGCTGCAGTGGAAACTCGTGAAACCCAAGAAGCGGAATGCCTTCCACGTGCGTGATGTCCACGCGACTGGTGAGAATTTCAAACATATCGGGCACCAGCTTGAACGTCACCATTTGTTTTTCACATTCCAGAAACATGCTCAAAATCGCCTGATGCGACTCGCCCTGGCGCGCAAGAATCACTTCGTCCAGACGGGTCGTCTCCAATATTTTTGGCAAATTCCTGCTGCTTCCGAGAAGGGGCGCAACAGAGTGTTGCGCGCTATCGGATTCTTCCCCGCCCGTGATAAATCCGACCAGATCGTAGCCCAACACCGCGTTTTTTCTAAGCGACTCCGCTAAGCGCAATGCCTTTTCGTCCGTGCCGATAATGGCAAGTCGCGTGAGAATTCTCCTGGCAACCAGATTGCCGACCTCCACCTTGGCGACGAGCCAGCGAAAAACCGCCAAGAACGTAATCGCGAATGGCCACACTAGGAGCACCAAACCGCGTGAATAGGAAAACTCGCGATAGAAAAAGCTCAGCGCCAACATCACGAATAATCCACTGGTGACGCCACGAATAATAAGAAAAAATTCCTTAAGAAAATTGAAGCGCCAGCGCCCACCGTAAAAACCATACGACTTGAGGAAGAGAAGTATCAGCACCGTCCCGAGAGAGAAGACGAGATGGTACCGGCTCAGCCAGGGCAGAGCACGCACGGGGGGGAAAACACCGCTATAGAAACGCACGTAGTACGCCAGAAAAAAACCTAAAAGCACGCTGGCCAAATCACCGAAAACGCGAACCGCAGTAAAAAATGCCGTGGTTTTGTAATGCCTATGCATAGACCGGCACCTTGGATAAAATGAAATTGCGTAATTTTTCCCGACATTCTTTCTTGTCGAAAGCCAGTGCATGCGCGCGTATGGCGCCGTGATCAAAAGATGTCTCCACGCGCTTAAACTCTTGAATCGCATCTTGCAATCCCGTCGGCGTTTGCTCCGCAAAGAAAATGCCTGTGGAGGGCGCAATCGTTTCCAGAGCACCTCCCTGGGAAAACGCAATCACGGGTCTTCCGCAGGCCTGCGCTTCGAGGGGCACAATTCCAAAATCCTCTTTCTGAGGAAACAGTAGTGCCCTGCAACCCCTGTAATATCTTCGCAGCATCTCCTGATCTGCCCAGCCCAGGAATTCCACGTTCGCGGAAGCCTTGCGGCGCAATGCCTTCTCGCCCGGGCCGGTGCCGATGATCACAAGCCGGTCTTGGATGCGACGAAACGTCTCTAACACCAGCTCCACTTTTTTATAGGGCACCAGTGCGGACACCAATAGAAAATAATCCCCGGCCGATTTGTCGTGCGAGTCCGGGGTAAAAAAAGAGGTGTCCACGGGCGGATGGATAACCTCAGAGTCTCTGCCGTAAATTCTTTGAATGCGCTCTGCCACGAAGCGCGAATTGGCAATAAAATGATTCACGCGCCCAGCTGTCTGCACATCCCAGCGGCGCAGCCTGGATAGTACGGGCTCCAGAAGCGTGCGCTTGATGATGTTGCGGCCAAAATATTCCTTCTGCAAATCCCACAAATAACGCATGGGCGTATGGCAGTAGGAAACGTGACAGGCCCCGGACGCAACGCGCACACCTTTGGCCACGCAATGCGAACTGGAAATTACCACGTCGTAATCATCGAGACGAAAGTTTTCCATGGCCGAAGGCAGCACGGGCAACAGCATGCGATAATTTTTTCGCGTGATTGCCAATCGCTGCAGCCAAGAGGTATGAATGGTCCTGCCGAGGGAAATAGAGGGCTGAATTTTGCCAGGCTCGTACAACAGCGTGTAAACAGGCGCTTCAGGGAATAGTTCGCAAAGCACCTCGAGGACTTTTTCGCCCCCGCGCATGCCATTTAGCCAATCATGAACGAGAGCAACACGCATCGATTCTAACCTTTGTTGCTAGAACAGCAAAACCCAACAGCCCCCAAAAAACCAACGCCACTTCCGAGTCTCCGAAATTAAATTCAAACATTCCCGCAGCATGAAAACCCAAAAAAGCGGCCAGCACTCCGCCAAGCACGGCCTTCGCCTCCGCATTAGGATTTTTCCAAGTCGCGCGCAGCAGAAACCAGAACGCAGCCAGATTCAGTAGAATAAACGCGGCGAGACCCGGCAAGCCTGTCTCCGCGCCAATTTGCAGAAAATTGTTGTGGGCGTGATTGTAGGTCTTTTTTAAATCGTAGGGCAAATGCTCTTTGTAGGCGTTTCTGAAATTACCCAATCCTACTCCCGTCCACGGATGCGCTTTGATGATGCGGTACGCGCCCTTCCATAGGTAGGGACGCTGCTCCGCCCACGGAATCATCACGTTGGTGTCCATGGATGGTGTCTGCGTTCCCCAAATCACACTATGCGCGCTCTGCTTTAGACCAGGAACCAGCAAGATCATTAGCACAACTGTCCCGGCCAGCGCGGCAAATATTTTAGATGTCCTCAATACGAGAAGAACGAGGCCGACCGTAATCATGGCCACAAGCGCAATGCGCGTCATGCTCAAGATCAGCGCGCAACCAATAACAAGCAACGCCGCCAGATAAAATGTGCGCTCAACGCGTGAAGCGCTTTCGTCGGCAAATTGAAAAAGCGCAACCGCCCAAATCAACGAAAGAATGCCCGCGTAGGTCATGTACATTCCAAACGTCCCGGAAATGCGAATCGTCGCATCGCCGGAACTGCCATAAGACGCGAGGAGATATTGCCCGATCCCCAATATAGCAGACAGAACACCCGACGCGATCAAGATGCGCAGCACTTTGTGGATTCTCTTTTCCGAAAGTCTACTTTGTATCAACAACGCAAATGGCAGCAAATGCCAATACGAACGAAGCTTATTCGCGCTACGTATCCAATCGATCGAGAAGAGTATGCTGAAGACTTGTAGGACCAAAAAAACCAGAATAACCCCGTCCAACGGCGAGCTGCGCCACGCTATTTTTTTATCCAACGCGCATCGCAGTATCCAGCCAAACGCGCCCCCGAACAAGCCGCCCGTGGCCAACGCGATAGAAAAAGGAATGGTGGCGCAGAAAACCAGAATCCCGTAATAGATCAAGAGATCTGCCAGTGAGGAAAGCTTCGCGTTCTTCAACTCCATTCTCAAACAGCCTTCTTTTCTAACAAAGATTCGGCAATGGTAACAACCTCGCCTACGTCCTTGCCATAACCGTCGGCGTGAATCTCGTCGGCGAATTTTTTCGTGGTCACTGCGCCGCCAATCATTACCTTGTACGGAAGGCTTTGTTTCTTGACCTCGTCTATGACCACTTTCATTTGCATCATCGTGGTCGTCATCAGCGCGGACAGACCAATGATATCGGCCTTATGTTCCTTGGCCGCGTTCATAATATTTTCCAGCGGCACATTGCGGCCCAAATCCACGACTTTGAATCCAAAATTTTTCAACATGATGCAGCAGATGTTTTTGCCAATGTCGTGTATGTCGCCTTTTACCGTGGCCATGATGATCACGCCTTTGGGAACAACGGGGCCGGATTTTTCGATGAGCGGGCGCAACAAATCCACGCCGCGCTTCATCGTGTCGGCCGACGCCACCAAATGCGGAATAAATTTCTTGCGCAACGCGAACAAATCCCCGAGATGGCGAATAGCCGGCGTCATGACATCAATAAAAATGTTTAGCGCAGGCATGCCCTCGTCGAGGCAGCGCTGCACAGCCGCCGTAACATTGTCGCGATTGCCTTCCACGACAATGCTCCACAAATCGTCGCGCGCGGTTTTGGGTTTGGCTGCGTCCAAGACCTGGGCCTTCTTCTCTTCAAGACTGGTCTGCATATGAATAAAATTGCGGCATTCGGCGTCGCGCGATGCGAACAAACTGGCCGCGGCCGCGATTTGATGCATCTCTTCGTCGTAGGGGTTGACAATGGCGGCATCCAGGCCGTTGCCCAGGGCCATCGCGAGAAAACTGTTGTGCACAAGATGGCGATTCGGCAGCCCGAACGATACATTGGAGAGTCCCAGCGTTGTTGCGCAACCCAGCTCTTGCCGAATAAGGCGAATCGTTTCCAATGTCTGACGCGCCGATTCCTGCACGGCAGAAACGGTCAACGCTAGGCAGTCAAAAATAATGTTCTCGCGCAGTACGCCGAAATCCTCCGCGCGCTTCAATATTTTCTCCGCGATGCGTAACCGGTCTATGGCCTTTTCCGGGATTTCATTTTCGGCCACCAACGCGATCACGGCCGCGCCATACTTTTTCACGATGGGGAAAATGATTTCCATGCGTTCTTCTTCGGCGTTGACGCTATTGACCAGGGCCTTGCCCGGGTAGACGATAAGCCCAGCCTCAAGGGCATTGGTGTACGAGCTGTCGATCACGAGCGGAATTTCCACAACATTTTGAATCGCGGTGATTGCCTTGGTCATCATCTCGGCTTCGTTCACCATCGGCACGCCCACGTTCACGTCCAGCGCCATGGCCCCGCATTCGAATTGCTTGCGCGCCTCCGCGACAATCATATCCGTGCGGCCCTCCGCGATAGCCTCGCCAAATTTTTTTCGGCCCGTAGGATTAATTTTTTCTCCTATTTTCAGAAAGGGGTTTCCGGGTCCAATGAGCACGGTCTTGTTGCGGCTGGATATTGTCAGACCGGGCAGCGCGGGGCGCGCATGCGGCGTTCTCTGCTTTAAGATGCGATGAATCAAACGAATGTATTCGGGCGTCGTGCCGCAGCAACCGCCGACAATGTTGGCGCCCGCGGCCGCAAAGCGATCGGCGAAGGCCGCCACGTCCTGCGCGGTAGCCGGAAAAATAGTCACACCATTTTTCTGTATAGGCAACCCCGCGTTGGGTTGCACGCAGAGAAAGCGCGACGTGGCCTTGCCCAATTTTTCCACGACCGGCAGCATATGTTCCGGGCCCGTCGAGCAATTGGCGCCGATTATATCCACGCCCAGCGCTTCCAATGTCACGGCGGCTGTCATCGGATCCGTGCCCGTATCGGTCAAACCATCCTGCGTAAACGTCATGTGAGCCAGAATCGGGATTTTCCCACGCGTGGCTTCTTTGACACCAATGACGGCGGCCTTCATTTCCTGAAGATCGAACATCGTCTCGATCGCGATCAAATCCACGCCCGCAGCAACAAGCTCGAGCGCCTGCTCATAAAACAATTCTACCGCCTTATCAAAAGCCAACTCGCCGAACGGCGCGATTGTAGTGCCGCTGGGCCCAACGTCCCCGGCCAAATAGCATTTGCCTTCCGAAGCGCGGCGCGCGATCGCAACAGCTTCGTGATTGATCGCTTTGAGATTGCCCTCGGCCTTGTACTCGGCCAAGCGCAAACGACTGGCCCCGAATGTATTGGTCAGAAGAATGTCGCTGCCCGCTTTGAAATACTCGCGATGCACCTGTTCAATGGCTTTGGGTTTTTCCAGATTCCAGAGATCAGGCGCGTAGCCCATAGGTAATTCGCGCCCTTGCAAGAGCGCCCCCATGGAGCCATCCAGGATGAGAATTTCTTTTCTTAATCTTTCTAATATCGGAGGCAAACCCATTATTGCACTTTCTCCCAGCCGATTGCAGCCGTCACTGACTTGCGCGGTATCATGATGAAGCTCTCTGTCAGCGAAATCCCGATGCGATGCGCTTGCGTCATGCGCACCATTTCTCCCTGACAAGTCAAATCCCAATCCCCATAACCCGGACTATAGCGCATGGTACGGCCATAACCACTTTTACGAATCTCTGGCTCTATGCGTTTGTCCAATTGTTCGGCCATATAATCGGCCATCCACCCACCCACCACTTCCAAATAATACGCATCCGATGGATTGGACACCTTCAGCGTTTCCACTTTATCTTCGAGTCCAGCCCCTATAGTACCCGCCATCACGGTCACAAAAGGACAATTTTTCAAAAGTTTGACCATGTTCTTTCCTATAAAGAGCGTATCGCTATCGGGCACGATAACCCGGTCCTCCAACACCTTCTCCACAGGAAAAGTCCTATAAATCCCCTTCCCCTGTATCAAGGTATAAGCCGTATCAATCGCCTTCTTAATATAATCCGCAAGATGCTTCTCAGGCAATTCTTGCAAAGTTTTCAAAAGCGGAATACGCAATTCCCGCAACACATTCTTTTCCGATATCGCGAACGGGATATTCGAAATCACTATCTCTTTATTGAGGCTACTATTCATAAGTGGCATGGTTAAGCCCAAAGGGTAAGCGAGGGATCATAGCCGATCGGGAGGAACTTCTCTAGCGGAAAGTCCATGCCATCCCCACCAAACTAAGGCTTCACGAGAAGGGGGCAAGGGGACTAAATTTTAGGGGACTCGCGCAGGCGCGCAAAGCTCGGTTTGTCCCGGCAAGCTTTATGCCGGGACAATTTGCGCGCCGAGCGGTAGCGGGCGGGCGCCGCAGGAGCGCCCGAACCGCGTCCCCTAAAAATTAGTCCCCTTGCCCCCTTCCATCGTTGAAGACTTATCCACCCCGCCAAATTCCTAGACGAGCTTTCAATTCTGTTCTAAGATCTAGGTCTCTTGCCGGGAGACGAGAGACTTCACGAAAGGACATTTCGTATGGTTCGCAATCAGCTATCTTGGATGATCGGCGGCCCTCAGGGAAGTGGCGTTGATTCCTCCGCCAATACCTTCGCCCGGTCAGTAGCCAGCTCAGGTCTCTACATCTACGGTAATCGCGAGTATCATTCCAACATTAAGGGAGACCATAGCTATTTCATGGTCCGGGTGGCGGAAAAGGAAATCCATTCGGCTAGCAACGATATTCATCTGCTCGCCACTTTCGAACTCGAAACCCTACAAATACATCGCCAGGAAGTGGTAGCCGGAGGGGCAATCATCTACGATCCCGAAACGACACCCGCCTCCGAATTAACCCGCAAAGACGTACTCTGGGTCCCCGTGCCTTACGTACAAATTATTCAGGAAACCGCCAAAGAATTCGGGAGCACCGATCTGTCCAAGCTCATGATCATGAAAAACGTGATCAGCGTAGCGGCCTCGTTCGGCCTCTTGGAATTCGATATCGGCTATTTGGCCAAGACCTTGGAATGGGTATTCCGCGGCAAGAAGGCCGCCTTAGTGCCCGTGAACCTTTCCGCGGGCAAGCGCGCCTATGATTTGGCCGCCACACAATTCGCAAAG
>CAZOWS010000246.1:0-3779 GCA_964583365.1 uncultured Actinomycetota bacterium | reverse complement strand
CTGTGACCTATATTCCGCGTACAATTATCACCGCGTCCCACGAGGGGTCGGACTAAATGAAAAAAAGGACATTCGATAATCCGAGATTTAAGATGATAGCCGGTGTGGCAATTGCCGGATTGGTCGTGCTCTCTTTGCTGGATGCTGCGCTCGTCAACAGATACCAAGCCCAGAGCACCACAGGCAGGGATTTGGCCGCGCAGCAATTCAAGCAGAATATCGAGGACTTTTTTTCCGTGCGTTTTGGCGCGTTGCTTGCACTGAAATCTTTTTACGAGTCCTCCGACACGATCGCGACCCAGCAATTTCAGACATTCTCTTCGGGCCTGCTCAAGGAAATACCCGATTACCGCGCGCTCGCATTTGTCGACAATAATTTTTTCATTCGCGAAGTCTATCCTGTCCGCGGGAACGAGGCATTGTTGGGTTTGAGCCTTAAAGAGCCGCCCGCGGTGTACGAGCCGTTTCGCCGCGCGATTCGCGAAGGCCGGTTGACGATCAGCACTGCCGTGAATTTTCGCAACGGAGGTATTGGGTTGATGGTCAATTTGCCGGTGTTCAGATCTGGCAAATTGTTCGGCGTGGTCTTGGGGATTTTCGACTTTAATTCCATTGTGGAAAAATCCGTGAGCCAGGAGTCCCGCAACCGGTATCATTTCCGGCTGCTGGATCCGCAAGGCCGCATCATTTACGTTGGGCCCGGTTCTTTTCCCACCAGTTACAGCGAAACGGTCGTGCATATCGGTGACTCGCAATGGAAGCTGATGTTCACCTACAAGAACGCTTCGATAGCAGGTCTGCGCCTTGCCCGGCAAGTTTTGTGGCTGTTGGGGTTGACTATTCTTTTGTCGCTGGTCACGTTTTTGACCGTATTGGCTAGAAAGAACGAAGTTCTCGAAAAAGTAAACGCGCAACTTAAGCAGGCCAACGAGAAAATACGCGGATTCGAGGCCAGAAAACAGGAATTGATTCTGGAACGGATGAGTGATGGCGTGATGGTCGTGGACGAGGATTTGCACATCACGCTGGTCAATCCTGCAGCGCTGCGTTTTATGGAAAAGGCCGGGTACCCGGAGGTGCGTTTGGGAGAGCGCATTGCCTCCTACATGGGGGCCTTCGATGTTTCTATGCCGTTGGAGAAAATTTTGTATTCACGCGACGCGGTGGGTTTCGAGCTTTCGCTCAAGGAGGCCGACAGCGTGGTGTTTTCTGGCATTGCAACGGCTCTTACCGATACGGATGATAATCGCCAGGGTACGGTGTTGACGCTGCGCAATGCTACTGGCAGACGGCGTCTGGAGCGCCTCAAGACCGAGTTCATCGGCCAAATATCGCATAAACTCAACACGCCGCTGGCTGTCATTCAAGAAAGCCTGATGTTTTTGCACGATGGTTTGTGGGGTCCCTTGAACGAGAAGCAAAGTTCGCTGACAACCCGGGGAATAGCTAAATCGAAGGTATTGGCGGGTCTTATACAGCGGCTTCTGGATTTTAGTGATCTTGAAAATCGAACGCTCAAGATGAATTTGAGTAAAGAGACATGCTACGTCGAGGATTTTATCGGACAAGCCATCGCGGAAATCGGCGATGACATTCAGGATAAAAAGATTTCTCTCGAAAGGGCGTTGATGTCCGGTTTAACACTGCATGGCGGAGATAAGTCGCGGCTCAAACAAATGATGGTGCAAGTGTTGGAAAATGCCGTGAAATTCAGTCCTCAGGAGGGTTGCGTGCGTATTGGCACGTATCTGGCCAATGGACAAGTGCTGATCGAGGTGAGCGATGCCGGGTCGGGTATTGCGTTGGACGACATGCCACTGATTTTTGATCCGTTTTTTCAGGTGGACAAACATTTTTCCGGAAACAGCCGTGGCGCGGGTCTGGGCTTGACGATTGCCAGGCATATTGCTAAGGCGCATGATGGGGATATCCTTGTTCAAAGCGAAGAAGGCAAGGGAAGCACGTTTAAGATTACGTTGCCGTACCGTTGAAAGGAATGCAGAGCGATGAGCGCCCAAATTATTGATGGGAAAAAAATTGCGAATCAGATTTTGGAGGAATTAAAACCCAAGGTCGAGCAGGTGCTCAAGACTCGGGGACGGCCTCCCGGTTTGGCCGTGGTGCTCGTGGGGGAGGACTCTGCCTCCCAAGTGTATGTCTCGATGAAAGAGAAGGCATGCCAACGCATGGGGCTTTATTCCGAGAAAATGCGGCTGCCCGCAAGCATTAGCCAATCTGAGTTGCTGTTGCACTTGGACAAGTTAAACGCCAGCGACAGCGTGGACGGAATACTCGTGCAAATGCCATTGCCCGGACATCTCGACCCACTGGCCGTGGTCTGTCACGTGGATGCAAAAAAAGACGTGGATGCGTTTCATCCGTTCAACGTGGGAAAAATTTTACTTGGCAATCCCGTTTTCTTGCCGTGCACGCCCGCGGGAATACAGCAACTATTGATGCGCAGCGGCATCTGTGTGGACGGGCGACATGTTGTGATCGTCGGTCGCAGCAACATCGTGGGCAAGCCGATGGCTTCGATTCTCATGCAGAAGGGGCCCGGCGCCAATGCTACGGTGACCGTGTGCCATTCGCGGTCACAAAATTTGCGTGCATTGTGTTTGAGCGCCGATGTGCTCATCGCTGCGGTGGGCAAGGCAGGTACTATAACTGCGGACATGGTGAAGGACGGGGCGGTTGTCGTGGACGTGGGGGTGAACAAAATTGCCGACGCGAAGGATCCCAAAGGCTATCGCTTGGTTGGTGACGTGGATTACGAGGCCGTAAGCCTCAAGGCCAGCGCGATCACGCCTGTGCCTGGTGGTGTCGGACCCATGACGATCGCGATGTTGATGCAAAACACCGTGCTCGCCGCGATGCAGGACTAGCTCCTAAGAACACACCCTGTTTCTTCCGCTCTCTTTTGCCTCGTACATCTTTTTGTCTGCGCGTGCGATAAGATCGTTGTTTGTCTCTCCCGGCTGGGCCGTGGCGACTCCCGCGCTCACCGTGATTGCGATCGAATTCTTGCCATCGGCGAATTGAGCTTTTTCCACCGCATGTCGTATTCGCTCTGCGACGACCAGCGCTTCTTCGAGAGATGCTTCAGGAAGAAAGGCGATAAATTCTTCTCCGCCATAGCGCCCGGTGACGTCCATTTGTCGCATGGAGACTTGGATTATTTTAGAAAGTTCTTTTAAGATGATGTCCCCGACCAAATGGCCATACCCGTCGTTGATTTTCTTGAAGAAATCAATGTCGAGCAATATCAAGGATAAGGATCTCGCGTATCGCGCGGCGCGAGACATCTCGTAATCCAATAGTGTTCGAAAGTAGCGAATAGTTACCAACCCGGTTAGGCCATCGGTTGTCGCGAGTTGGAACAAGCGCGCATTTTCGATGGAGACCGCGGCCTCTTGCGCGAGTGTGTACAAAATGGGGATTTGATCTGTCGTGAATGCTGGCCTGTCGGTGGGATTCATCACTTCGAGAGCGCCGATGACGGCATTGCGCACCTTCATGGGCACGCAGAGTATCGAGTGCGTGGTGAAACCGGTTTTTTTGTCTGCTTTGCGGGAAAAGCGTTTGTCCTTCTGGGCATCGGCAATGACAAGAGATTTTCCACTTGCGATGACGGTGCCGATGATGCCCTCTCCAGGCTTCATCCTCATTTGACGAATGGTTTTTTCATGTTGTCCTTTCGCGACCGTGAAAGCGATTTCTTGCGTGACGGGGTCGCTTAAACCCAGCGAAGAAGCCTGTGCATGCAATACCTGCATGGC
>CAZOWS010000245.1:0-5204 GCA_964583365.1 uncultured Actinomycetota bacterium | reverse complement strand
AGGAACTACGACACTCCCCTGTAACTGACCCATTTCGAGTCATGATGGCTGATATTCTTCTTGCCGCATGGGTTTTCGCTTTCGGTCTTGTTCTCGGTAGTTTCTTCAACGTCTGTATTTATCGAATCCCAAAAGATTTGTCTATTGCCTGGCCTGGCTCTGCCTGTCCGGGGTGCCAGCATCCGATCGCTTGGTACGATAATATTCCGGTTTTTTCGTATTTGTTGTTGGGTCGCAAGTGCCGCCATTGCAAGGTGCCGATATCGCCGCGTTACGCGTTGGTTGAGATGTTGACCGCGATTGTTTTTTTGGCGATTTATTTTTTTTTCGCGGGGCAATGGATATGGATGGTTGTCGGGTGGGCGCTCGCGGGGGCATTGATTGTTAGCACGTTCATTGATTTTGAGCATTTCATTATTCCCGACGTGATCACGTTGCCGGGGATTCCGCTGGCATTGCTGTTGCATGTGTTGTGTCCGCAATTAAGTGGACATGATGGCTCGCGCTGGATGGCAGGGCTTTGGACTTTGCAGGGTATGCTTGTGGGGGGAGGTTTTCTCTGGTTGGTCGCTGTGATTGGGGAAAAATTCTATGGCAAGGAAGTGATGGGGATGGGGGACGTAAAGCTGATGGCGATGGTCGGCGCTCTGTTGGGATGGAAAACCACGTTGCTCGCGATTTTCTTAGGATCGCTTGCGGGGTCGGTTGCCGGCGTAGCCTTGATCCTTCTAAAAAAGTCACAATGGCAATCCCGTATTCCTTTCGGACCGTATCTCTCGCTCGGCACGCTCATCGCTTTTCTCGTGGGAAATCCACTGGTCGCGTGGTATCTTCGCTTTTTCAATCATTCTTAAGTCAGGTTTTAACAAAGTCTTAAAATTCATCCCGCCTTGACAAATCGCCTTTTCGCGTGTACACTCTAACGCGAGAGAGGTGAATTTTGAGGAAAGCCTTTGGGATTTTCCTTGCGTTTGTATTCTGTCTAAGTGAAATAGGCAGCTTGCCTGGTTTTGCGCTTGCGCCCAAATCTCCTTGGGCGCCACTTTCCCCGCATCATGCGAGGCTCAATGCAGGACGCAGGATATTAGCGAAGCTCTTGCCCGCGTTGGAAAAAAGCTACGACATGCGTGGTCGCACCGAGGGGCCTGCGGCCGCAATGACCCCGGATCTCGCGTACGCAGTGGCTGTCGCTCTTTCGCAAGAATTGCGAGAGCGTGTGACCGGACGCAAACCCCGTGTGCTGATTACCGGGGATCATCGCGCGACGACACCGGGCCTGCGGCGGGCTTTGCGCGATGCGTTTGTAGCATGTGGTGTCAAAGTAACCTGGAGTGACGAGATGGTATCCACACCAGCCGCGGCGATAGTTGCTCGGTCTAGCAGGATCTACGATGGTGCAATACAGATCACCGCGAGTCACAATCCTTCGACAGGGCCTGATGCGGAAAATGGTTTGAAGATTAGTTTGCGCGAGAAGGCCATTGGGGCGCAGGCGGGCTACATTCGTTCTTTGTACCAGGAGTCTTTGGCGAAGGTTTTGCGCAAAGCGTTCTCGCGCGAATCGGATCAAGAGCTGGATCAAGCCCTACAGGGCAGCTCGAAGAGTATTGAAATTCTACCGCATTACTACGAGCATTTGTGGCAACGATTTCACAAGCTCTGCGATGACCTGGGGCTTAAAAGGAGAGACATGCAGAATCTCGTTGCGGTCGTGGATACGGGCAATGCCGTGATGGGGCCCATTGCCAGGAAAGTTATGCGGAGGCTGAATATTCGTTACGAAGGGGTCAACGATTTGGTCATGCAGTCCGTGGACTCACAGCCTGCGCACCCGGCGGATCCACATCAGCGCAGATTCTATGTCGAACAATTTCCGCAAGAAGTGCGACGCGTCGCGCAAAAAAGTTCCGGCAAGTTGGTTCTTGGTTTTGCCTTTGATGGCGATGGGGATCGCTTGGGGCTCACCGATGAGGATGGACACAGCTATTTGACGCCAACGCAAATGGCCTGGTTTTTCCGATACATGGAGCTGCAAGATAATCCGCATGCGCGTGCTGTTTTGGATTTTTCCTCTGGTCAGGAGTTGTTCGAATTGATCGGTCGCGCGGGCGTTGTTCCGCGCTTGCACACGACGGGTTCGCCGGTGGTGCGCGATGCCATGCAGGCTGAAGAAG
The DNA here is from genome assembly GCA_964583365.1 of uncultured Actinomycetota bacterium. Classification (GTDB taxonomy): domain Bacteria; phylum Auribacterota; class Ancaeobacteria; order Ancaeobacterales; family CAZGMX01; genus CAZOWS01. Next base: position 3,030 of record CAZOWS010000245.1, on the reverse strand, counting down.
CACCTATGGGCACCGAAGGCTCGCATGTGTATTTCCGCCCCTTCGAGGACCCTCAACAGGATGCCGTGGACGACAGCCTTTGGGCTGCTTTGGTGGCATTTTGCCAGGTCAAGCGCTTTCAAAAAACTGGTCATACCATGCGGGGGCTTATCGAGGCGACGCAATGGTATCCTGAGCTAAGCGAAGAATTACGGCCCAAGATTCGGGAGAAAAATTCCGGTGATTATTATGCGTTGCTCCCCCAGATTGTCGCGCTTGTCCATGTTGCCGCCAAAGCAACCTTTGCGAATGCCCACGTGACGAGGCTTGCATCGCCTTCGGAGCCCGGTGCCGAAAAAATCATGGTGCAAGACATGAGAGGACTTTTTATTGGCGCAATGATGATACGCATGTCCAACACGCAGGCTCGATTGTCCGTGTCCACGCAGGGGCGTGATGCGGTGACGTTGGCGCAAATCGCTGCGTTATTAAAAAAGGTGCTGAGCCATTTCCCGGATATCGATCAGGATGATGTGGCGAAGGTTCTGGATCCCGTGCTTGTGAAGTCATCTATGCCCGCTGATCAGGCTCCAAGTACAACCGTGGCGCCTTTTGTGTTCGATGCAAATTTGCGAGAGGAGATATTCAATCGGGCGATAATGGAATTACCTAAAAACCGTCAGAGCCAGTCTGGTCCAGCAGTGCTAGAGATTTTAAATAGGGTATTTGCGGGAGACATATCCGAGTCGACCGCGATCACGAATCTAATGAAAGCCAGCCTACCGAAGAAAGCGGCTACACGAATAATGCAAGAAATTGCCTATCAGCGCGGGGATTTCCAAAAAGTCACGAAGGTTGCGGCTGAGCCGGATATCGTCTTGCATGGGGTATCCCAAGTTATTCCCTATCAAGATGTGTTCGATAGTCAGTTCCTGTATTTAAAATATGCGGGTGTAGATTTGAACCATGGCAAATCGCGGGCCGAGCAAGATGCTTTGCAAGGCGAGATGTATCAAAAGGCGTGGGATCGGATCAAAGGATTGCCCTATTACAACGAAGGCGTTAAGGCCGGTGTTATCTCCTCGCCACTCGTAAAGGCTACAGCCATTTTTATGGAACGTGAAATCAGATTTCAATGTATTGAGAAAGCCGTGGAGAAGATGTTCGGGGACGATCTCGTTATCCTGCGCGAGCTGGGTGGCACGGCGGGCGGCGAGGCCTATGACCTGGACATCAATTCTGATCTCTCCAGCGATCATGACTTGCAAGTTGTATTCAAAACCAACAAGCGCTTGGATGAGGCTAGGCGATTCATCCAGACATGGATAAAAAAATCCGAGGGCGATGAAATTTGGCCTAAAAGACTTGGGCCCATGTCCTTTTTTATTTATTACAGCAAGGATAACATGTTGCAACCGCCCGAAGAAATGCCCGATGGGGCGCAGGTGGACGACGCCACCGAGTTCGGCGCCCTGCTTATGCAATTCAACGTGGCTCTCGTGAACGTGTTGGTGTTCCGTGGCGATGGGGCGCAGGCGCTCATGGATAAAATGATAAAGACGGCTGCGCAGGTCACACCTCTGGAAGCCTACGGATACGGCATTCTTCAGCAATTGCTATTTGAGAAAAGCGCCCAAAAACCTGGCCCGCATCGCCTCGTGAAGTATGTTTTGAGGGCGGTTCAGGCCAAGATGGTTGTTGAATCAAAAGGGCAAGTGCTGGCCGACATCATCGTGATGCAGAAGCGGTATCGGGATGAAAAGCACAAGGAATTGGTCTGGTCGGAAGCGATATTCCGGCTCGCGCACAAGGTCTACCCCGAGGGCTCCGATGATTTAAAACTAATCAAGATGGCGTATGAAAGAAAGGCCAGGCTCAGCGAAGATGTTCCGCCTGTTGAGGCGATGCGCGCGTTTATTCGAAAAACCGTGGAAGAACTGGCTGAAAGAGACGAGCTCAAGGAAATAGAAACGGCCGATGATATGGAGCTCGCGAGGTCCCTGCGTCCTTTATTCGCGGCGGGTGAGCGCAGGCACATACAAGAGAACCAATGTCTGATTCGTGAGGGATCGGAGCCCGGATTTGTTTACCTCGTATTGCGAGGCGAGGGGCTTGTCATGAATGGCGGCTCCAACGGCAAGCCTTCGGTGTTGCGCCGAATAAAAGCCGGAGGTCTTTTAGGCGAAACAGGCGCGTACACCGGCCGTAAGCCGGTATCCAACGTCATCGCCGGGAAAAATCTTTTTGTTGTTGTTTTGGATAAGGAACATTTCCTTGAGACATTGCGGAGCAGTCCCCAGACAGAACAAAAACTCGCCGCGCTCGTGATGCATCGCGAAATCTTTAATATGGAGGAAGCTAAACAAAAGAGTGAAACACATGGAGACATCGCGGCTTTGAAGCAAGCCATCGAGAATGCGACGCTCGTGCAGCGAGAATTGAAAGCGCATGGGGCTGATACCGCCCCATTAGATGAGCTACTCGAAAGAGTGATGGATTCCAAGGGAAACGCTATCGCAGATCGCGTGGATGTTGAAGTTTCAGGGTTGCATGGAGTCAATCCAGGTGAGACTGGGTTTACCATGTCATTGAAGAATATAATCGGAACCGACAAGACAGATAATGAAATCACTGTAAATGCAACCCGTTTGGATCGTCTTATTGAGATCTTACAGGGCGTCTTGGAGCACAGAACAACATTGGGAACCCAAGATTTCATTAAACTAGATGGTTTCGTGCAGAGGATGTTTGAGATGGCCGATGTCCATATGGCTAGAAGATTTGATATGCCGGACCAGCCAAAAATTGCTTACGTATTGGGGTTGGCAGAGCTGATCAAGTATAGAGAGACGGAAAAGCAAAAAAAGCCATGGGCGCCTTATATGATTTCTGCTATCTCCTTGTTGATGGATGCGGGATGTCGCGATGAAGCCATTTTGCTAACAAACGAATTGGGAAAACTGGGCGAATCAACGAATCAGGAAAGACTGATACAATACGCACGATCAAATATAGATAACTGGACAACTGGCACAATAGATCTTTCTCTTG
>CAZOWS010000244.1:0-3256 GCA_964583365.1 uncultured Actinomycetota bacterium | reverse complement strand
TCCCCCCACCTCCATAAGATTTATTAATATTTTGGAAATGAGGGACACACGTCGTATTCTTATTTCCGTTGACCGTATCGCGGTCGCCTAATACGCTAGCGCCATGCCACGTGTATCTCGGGTCGTCGTACCAAATATTCCGCATCATATCACTCAGCGGGGTAATCGCAATCAGCGGGTATTCTTCTCTGATCATGATCGCCGTCTCTATTTATCTTTACTCCGAACCTTTGTACAAGTTCATGGAGTCGAGATCTGGGCTTATTGTCTCATGGATAATCACGTGCACGTTGTCGCTGTGCCCGCGACGAGTCAGAGCCTAAGTCGCTGTTTTCAAGAGGTTCACCAAGTGTACACGCGCTCCATTCATTTGCGCGAGGGGTGGCGGGGATATCTCTGGCAGGGCAGATTTTCTAGTTTTCCCATGGATGAGAGACATCTAGTGGCAGCGATGCGCTATGTAGAAAACAACCCTGTGCGGGCGAATATGGTGCAGCGTGCACAAGACTATGCTTGGTCCAGCGCTAAATCGCATGTGCATGGCATTCAGGACAAGATCTTAAGCAGATGCTATCTTGAGGATCAGATAGAGGACTGGGCTGCGTTTCTGATGGAAAGTGATGAGGAAAGGCAAAATAACCTGGTGCGTTCGATTAAATCAGGGAGACCTGCCGGTTCCGATGAGTTTATTGGGCAGCTGGAGAAAGATTTTGGCAGGATACTCAAGGCCCAGAGGCCAGGCCGCAAGCACAAGAATTCATCGGCAGAGAATGGGCAGAAGAAACTTTTTGTCGCGTAGTATATGTGGAATAAATTGGAATACGACGTGTGTCCCGCATTTCCCGCATTTCCCAAACAAAGGAGAAGACATATGAAGATCATTACAAATGTAATGCAAGGTACTATTCTTGGATTGGCTCTTGGTGTGATGACGTCAACTGCGTTGTCTGGTGAAGTTATAAACCGCGGAAAAAATAAGCACACTCGGATACCGCAAGAAGTGCAGTCTGGAGAATTGTACAGGCCAGATGCAGAGCATTCGCGGGAGATGCAACAGAAGATCAAGGACGGACGTGAAAATGCTGAATCCGACGGGACAGTGACAGAGTCGGAAAGGTCTGGGATCAATGTCCTGGAAAATAAGCCGAGCGAGTCAATATTTCATTCGAAGCGCAATAGCAGAAGGCCAAGGCGTTAAAGGGGAAGCGGATTCTAAGTGCGCTCCTCAGGATGACAGTATGATAATATGATCCCTATCGCGGTAGGGAAACAGTGATCTAGCGATGACCGCGAGGTTGAATGCCGCCACATTTTGAATACTGTAATAATAAATAATGTGATCCGTCGATGCCAAAACTTTTTACTGGATTTTTTCTAATGACTCTTTTTTTTCTTTCCGGCTGCGAGACCATGCAGGCCGTGAGCGATGGGGAATTGGGGGGTAAGAAGGGTGCTTCCAATTATTCCTATAGCTTGCCGGACCGCTATCGGTCTGGCTTTAAGGGACCTTGATCTGCATGCGCTCCGCTAAAAAAACAACTTGCCTCGTTACGGGTGGCGCGGGATTTCTTGGATCGCATTTATGTGATTTTCTGCTGGCCCAGGGCCATCGCGTGGTGTGCGTGGACAATTTTCTTACGGGGAGCAGAGACAATCTACGGCATTTGCGCGCGAACCAGGATTTTTCGCTGATTCGACATGACATCACTAACACCTTGGAAATCAAGGGCCCCGTGCATTTTGTGTTTCACTTTGCCTCGCCGGCCAGTCCGAACGATTATCTCGAATATCCGATTCCTACGCTGAAGGTTGGTTCGCTGGGAACGCACAAGGCGCTAGGACTGGCCATGCGAAAAAGGGCAGTTTTCTTGCTTGCCTCCACGTCGGAAGTCTACGGCGATCCACTCGTGCATCCGCAGCCCGAGACGTATTGGGGCAATGTCAATCCTATCGGGCCGCGCGGTGTGTACGATGAGGCGAAGCGTTTTGCGGAGGCCATGACGATGGCGTACCATCGCTGCCATGGCGTGAACACCAGGATTGTCCGCATTTTTAACACGTTCGGTGAAAGGATGCGTTTGAACGATGGTCGCGTTGTTCCTAATTTCATTCATCAGGCATTGACGGGTAAGCCGCTAACCGTGTACGGGGACGGGAAGCAAACGCGCAGTTTTTGCTACGTGCAGGATTTGGTGCGCGGGATTTATGCGCTCGCGAGGAGTGGTATGCATGACCCTGTTAATATTGGAAATCCTCAGGAATTTTCCATACTAGCGTTCGCGGATGTTATCCGAAAACTGACCGGCACCAAGAGCAAAATTGTTTTCAAGCCTCTTCCCGTGGATGATCCAAAAATTCGCCAGCCCGATATTTCTAGGGCCAAGAAACTGCTTCAATGGTCTCCCCAGGTCTCCATGGAAGAAGGTCTTTCCATGACGATTGCCTGGTTCAAAAAGCGCGTTTAATTCCAATTTAATTTATTTTTTTCTTGCCGCCACCGCTATGTTCGTAGGCGGTCTGCAGACTTTTTTTCCCCCAACCCTTGACAAATGCCGCTTGACAGGTTATAATCTAAACAGAGTGAACGAGTTATAGGAAAGGTCGGAGGATAATATCTTGAATGGTAGCGATCTAAGGGGCTCATGATAACTCAAACGCGAAAGAATGGTTGCTTCATAAAATCGGTGTCTTCGATTGTCTCCGCGGTATTTTTGATCGAGACAATTCTGTGGGGCGCTCAGGGGCCCCGCGCGGCCTATGCCTCAGACGTTACACCGCGCGACATGGGCCTCATGAATGAGGCAACTACAGGTATTGGTTCTTCTTCCGGCGCGGCAGTAATTCAGGACGTGCGCGAGTTGCTTCAATATTCCATCTCGGAAAAAATTGGCTCGGTCAAGGAGTCCTTTCGTGGGGGGCCAGACAAACTGGTGATTCATATTCAAGATTCGCACGCCAATTACGAAGTGCAATCCAATTACGTCAAGATTCTTTCCGATCTTGCAAAAAATGCATCCAAAGGCCAAATCAATCTCATCGCCGTGGAAGGCGCTGCCGGCCCCGTGGACACATCACGTCTCCGATCTTTTCCCGATAAGGAGATTCGGGATGCGCTGGCGGAATGCTATTTAAAACGCGGGATTATCACGGGTAGTGAATATTTCTCGGCGGTGGTGGACGGCAAGGTGAAAATCGTCGGTGTTGAAGATCCTGCGATGTACACGAGGAATTTGGACGCGTTTCGGAAGTCGCAGGT
>CAZOWS010000243.1:0-9035 GCA_964583365.1 uncultured Actinomycetota bacterium | reverse complement strand
TTTTCCGTGAACATTCCAAATACGCGACGTAGATCGGGATTGTCGGATAGGAGAGATGTTCCTTGACCAGCAGAGACATCAGTTGCCGGTGAAATTCCAGAGGCGGGGCTTGTCCCATGCGATAGGCTAGCGCCAATCGCGTGAAAGCCTTGGCTTCGGGGCGAGACAGCGACACGATCACCTTTGCGCTGGCCTCGGCGCGCTCTTTGTCTAATTGCGCGAAATCCAACGTTTTTTCCAGTCTCAAAAGTTCCTGGTAATGTAAAATGTTTTCCAATCCGACGTAGGCAATCCCCAGTTCTGCAGCTTTTTTCTCCAGTTTCAACCAAAGTTTGTGTAGCGAGTTTTTTTCGTTGGGAACGGCGTTGACGCTGTTGTCCCAAGCCAGCAGCTCCGGCGTGTACAATATCTTTTTGGCTTCGGCAAGCTGCTTTTGTAGAAGGTCGAGCACACCGAGCGCTTCCTTGCGCACCCCGATCGATTCAACAAGACTGTCGTAATGGCTCAAATACAGCGGCGCGTCCTCCACGCCAAAAAGCGAAAATGGCCCGGAAGCCTGTATGCTCGCCAATTCAGCCCCTGAAATCTTCCCTTCGCGCAGGAGGAATTGACTGACCAACTCTTTGGCCTGCACACCCGGAAAAGCTGCAAAAAGTCCCGTGTCCACGGGTCCGCACGAGCCCTCCACCCCGATTAAATTTACGCCGTATTGAGCGGACGCTGCCCCAATGATTTTCGAGATATTCTGTTGCGCCATCTCATTGACATGCGCATCCTGAATATAAATCACGAGCTCTCCGGAATCGCCTTCATGAACTTCTTCGATAGAAGCGCACTCGGCAGGAAAATAAATGCTGCGCGCGGCAGGCAGAGAAGATTTTTCTTCCGCCATTGCGGCCGGCAAGAAAGATAAAATCACGCTCAAGTAGATGAAAAGCCTGTCTAGACAGCGCATAGTTAACTCCTTGTATCTGGTTGAAGTATACTCTTTAAACCAGGTTTTGTCAAGGCTTTGAAGGGAATAATATTTTAGGCTGGTCATGAACGTGAACAGACCATCAGGATACAACTCTGCTCCGCTATGCCGAAAACCCCATGGATATTCCGGTACTAGCTTCGATATCCAAAAGATCATTCTGTGTAAAGGGTCGAACCTGCGCCGCGCGAAACTTAGCATTCGCTGTGTGCAGCAGCTCTTGAGCTAATGCGCTCACCTTGCCCTGATCTACCCCCGCGCGCAAGAGATCGGAAATTATATTAGCGATCTCGCGCTTCACTGCCGTGACCTTTCTTGTCGCAACTTTTGTTTTGCCAATCCCTAATTGGTGAAAAGTTTGCTGCATAGCACGCAGTCTTTCAAAAGCAGCGGACACGGCCACAAAAACTTCTTTCGATACGCTGGACACTTTCTGGTATAGGCAACCCATCTTGGGTTCTTGAACAATCGCGTCCGGATGCGGATAGTAACTAGTCGTGATGGTGTAGGGATGTCGCATGGTAACAGGAATTTCTTTTACGCCAAGGATTTCCAAAAGGGCCTTTGGAAGGCTGTCATTCCTAACCAACATGGATTCACTTAAACAAAGAAACCCGCCTGAGTGCACAGAATGGTAATTATCATAGTCCCATATGCCTCGCTCATCCATACCCGTCGGATAATAGACATGAAATATGTCTACAAGCTCGGAATGTATTCCAGGCCACAAAGGACTCTGCGCATACCCGAAATCAGGTTCTGCACGATAACTTGCAAATTCCTCCTGCATCGCCGTATTTAAATCAAATGCCCTTGCATCCCCCAGGACCAACGTAACCCGCCTTGCCTTGCCTGCCAAAACAAAATCGAATATCTTCGCGCTATCCTTCGGATAAACCGTGTAGGCAATGCCAAGATCGCTTAGCTGCGCTTCCAGTCCCGGATCGTAAAAGTCTATGGCCAATAAATGAGACAGGTCGTAGGCGAGCAAAGGTCTTAAGATATCCTTGCCGCAAGCAGGATAATACATGGTCTCGTGCCGTCCGCTTTGAGTGGCCCGGTGAATCGAAAGTATATTGTCTTGCACCCTCAGCACGTCGACTTGACGGGGATCTGTTATCCATTTGCATTCCAAGCGCGCAATGGCTTCTATAGCTTGCCACAGTTCCATGGACCCTGGTGTCTCGGCAGTTGGGGGCTTCCTCACTGTCAAGTCGGGGCTTTTGGACGTGATCAAAAGTGCAGATGTCTTAACAGGCCGTGCCTCCGAGGATTCTAATAGCCAATGCCCGTTGGCATGTATTTTAGCGTTGCCGCCATGATCCAAAAGCATGGCCTGTTGCAGACCAAATTCTTGAGCCAACCGGGCTGATTCTTCCAGAGTGCTTCCCGACCGCCCGGATTTTCCTTCTACCCCAACGATGAGTAACTTTCCATTTTTATCCACGCCAACCAGCGTGCGCGGATACACGGCGGGTTTCAAAAAAATACGCAACTGCTTTTCTTCCAGGTAAAAATCTCCGGGCCTCATCTGGGCATCTTTTTCCACAGGCTTGTATCCACTCTCTTTGAGCGCAGCGATCAGTATATCGGGCGGGACAGCCACCGGGCGCTTTTCAAACCCTGGCAAAATGGTTTCAACTGCCACGACAACACGCATGGGCAACAGAATGGGGCCATCCCAGGCATCTTTTGCCAATCTTCTGGATTCCTTCAGCAAATCGAACATGCCAAAAAACACTTCAGGGGGGCCGATGATTTTGTCTGTTCCTGGCTCTCCACGAAAATTAAGTTCGGCATTCTTTCGATCCGGCAAGTTTTTCAGCGCGATTTTTGGCAATCGAAAAACATGCCGCATGTCCTGAAACTGGGGAACGGCTTCCTTCATGTCCGCCCTAGGGTTTCCATTGCCATCTAATAAAAATTGCCCGCTGGTCGCGTAGCGCACATCCTGCGTAATATCCTGCTCACCCATAAAACCGCGTATGGCACCCATGGTGGTGCGCTGATAGCGGATCTCGCCCATGACTATCTCCCCACTGGTTTTCACCACGAGCGATGGATAGGCGCGTTCGGTGTAGGGCTCCCAGTTCGGACAAAATAATTCACCGTTAGCAAAAGTGATAAATCCCTCGTTGAAAAAGAGACTGCAATTATCCGCAAAAGCGAAAACCGAAGCTCCCGGATGCGAGCTAGAAAATTCTTGTACAACAGAGGCATCGGTCCATAACAGCTCGTTGATTTTCTTCACGTCCGTTATCAGGTCGCCTTCTGGTGAAACACAGACAGGAACGCCCGTGGGCCTATCCACGGGCTGTAAATAACCTTGCAGATCCTTTTTAACTGCCACGTGCACATCGAAGACAGCGGGATCAACCTCTACGCGGACAACTCTTGCAGGACCAGACTCAAAATCTTTTTCTTGTGTCGAAGTGCTAAGGCCAGGGTGAGCTTGCGTCAACCCCTCTTTGGATATCATGGACGGAGCAATCGTGATAATGCCGCCTCCCAAAGTGTTACCCCTCGAAGGATCAGCAAAATTCTTCATTTTCAACGCCTGTATTAGGAACCGTCCATTGGAATCGGGAGAATCCGCTTGCCGTAGAGTATCTTTGAACCAACGAACAATGTCAGTGGGTGTTCCCAGCTCTTTTAGGATTAGATTAGCATCACGGTTGGCTTGATTCAGACTGCTTCCCCTTGCCATCAGCGCTGTTAATAACACGTCGTGCACGAATAGCACAACGTTGTCGTATTCACGCACAAGGGGATCCGTGGTCGGACCATTTTTAGCGATCTTTGCTGGAATATCTATCATGGGCGTTGGCTCGCCTTGATAGGTGTTAGCATCGGTATTGATAACTCCGAAACTAAAGTCCCTCCCCTCAAAGATGCTCTTATAGCCGATATGATTCGTGCCACGAATCAAAAGAACCCTCGTCCCTGGGGCTTGCTTACGGATTGCCGCAATATGCAAAGCCAGCGTCGTGTCCCTCCTTTTAGCGGCGGAATGATATCTCTCTTGCGCCATTGAGGAAAAACGAAAGAATCCATCCACATCTTTGGATCGAAGGGACTCTTCTGTGCGTCGATCATAAAATAGACCTAAATTCCCGTCCATCCACCCCTCAAACTCGGGTGGTTCCGGCATTGCATTGATTTTGTTGGCCAATAGGAAATTCCAGAGAGCCTCGAACATCGGATCGCTATGGCGCAACATCCCAGTTCGCACCCCATTCTGAAATAGCTCTTTATAATCCTTTTGTAGATCTCGACAAAGGTTCTTATATAGACGTTCCCAATAAATTCTGTAATCTGGTTTCAGCAAAAGATCTCCTAGAGGAACATTTCTTAACTGTGGGTATTGACTGTACAAGCTCGGCAAGAGGACCACGTAGGGAACGCCAATTTCATCGATAAATTGAATGTCCTTCACATCCGCTCGTTTCTTGCGATGCATCTCGAACACGCGACCAAGAACCTCCAACTGTGGCTTCATCGCCTCCACCGAGAAATGCCCTCCTAAAACCATGACAACGTCCGCGTCTAAGGGATCATCGGAATCCCTATTCCCAGATTCCGTGTTTTTCAATAAGTAGTTTGCAAGCCCGCCTAAACCAAACGTAGCAGCACCTGCGGCAATCACGGATCGGCGTGTCCAGCTTCGACTTTTGCTATAAACGCGCACGTGATAATCCCCGACGTTGTCGTCCAATGTTCTTAGGCGATTGGCCAAGAGTACTCCTGAAATACCCAGATCCGAGCGCTCCTCCTGTCGCTTGGAAAGGACATAGATACCCCTTTTCCCCCTCAACCCGACATGCCCGCCCCTCATGACACCGCCTTCAGCAACGATATATTCCAAAGAGGAATCAACCATGTAGATTCTTGCGGAGTCGAGAATCTTAGCTTCAAGCTCTTTCATGGTAGATTCAACTATGCCTCGAGCTTTCTTCGTCATATTTTTTTTCACATCGGAACGCAGCTGTGCATACTCTTTTAGATATTTCACCAGATTAGCCCGGGCTTGCATTCTCGCGTCCCCTATCTGGCTTTTGGGCGCCAATTGATCAAAATAGGGAGCCGCGTTGATAGGGGTCGTAAGAAAAACAAAGGCAAAAAGAATGGAAACGACTATTTGAAGCCGGCGGTGAAATTTTCGCATACTAGTAATATCCCCTTATTGCATGCAGCCTGCATGTTTAGCATACCCAGTCCCAGGGTATATTTCAAGGGGGGGGAGATACTTTTCTAGGGAAGCGAAAAAATGCGTTCCACTACCTCGCCGATCACGCGGTTGGGTGTGGATGCTCCGGCGGTGACGCCGATGATGCGGGGTCCCGAACCAAGCCAGTTGTCCGTCTCGATAATTTGGTGGCTGGTGGGAGAACGATGAGAAATCTTTGCCTCGGAGCGAATGTCCGTGGCATCTTGTATATGAAACGCCGGGACTACTTCGGCGGCGATTTCGCATAGATGTTCGGTGTTGCTGCTGTTGTAACCACCTATGACGATCATCCTATCGAGGTTGTTCTTCAATAGATCAATAACCGCGTCTTGCCTATCCTGCGTCGCGCTGCAAATCGTGTCGAAATTTTGAAAATGCTCGGTAACAACCGCCTCGCCGTGGGTCTCGACCATGGCCTTCTTGAGCATCTCCGCGATTTCCATGGACTCACTGGACAACATCGTCGTTTGATTAGCAACGCCCACGCGCAGAAGGTCTTTGTCGGGATCGAAGTTGGGCGATGTCGCATGCTCGAATTCCTTTAAAAATGTGGCGCTGTCTCTGCCGTGTAAAATATAGTCGACTACCTTTTGCGCCTGCGGTTTGTCGCGTACGACCAGGTAGCGCCCTTGCGGATATTTCAACGCCCTGGAACTCGTGCCGCGCGTCTCTTCATGCCAGTATTTGCCATGAATGATCGCCGTGAATCCATTTTTGGAATACTTTTCGACGCGCATCCAGACGTTGATCACGGAGCCGCATGTCGTGTCCACGAGCACGCAGTTTTTTTTCCTAAGCGCATCGAGCTCTTCCATTGTCGTGCCGAAAGCCGGGAGAATGACGACATCTTCGGGTTGTATATCGTCGAAGCCTTTTTCTGCTTTGTACTGACCGTCTAAAAAACGAATGCCCATGTCCTGCAGGCGCTGATTGACCATCGGGTTGTGAATGATTTCGGTGGTGAGAAATATTCTTTTGTCGGGAAATTGGCGCCTCGTCTCGTAGGCAAAATCCACGGCCTTGTCCACGCCGTAGCAAAAACCAAATTCCTTCGCAAGTTTGATGGTGAATCTATTCCTCTGCAACACGTTGCCGGAGTTGCGAATGGTTTGCACGAGGTCGCTGTGATAATCAGCGGACAGCTCGCCCTGGACGGCCTTTTTCAAGCCGAAACCCATGCGGTAAAGCGTAGATGTTGCGGGAGATTCCATAGAGGTATCTAGTTTAGCAAAATTAGGTCCTGCGGGCTACTCTAGCTTGCGCACTCGGGAAGGCGGCCAATAAATGAGCATGGCCTTGCCTTTAATGTTTTTGCGGTCCACGAATCCCCAATAGCGGCTGTCTCTGCTGTTACCGCTGTTGTCACCCAAGACGAAATAATGTCCTGATGGAACTTTGATCGGCTGATCCGTCTGCCCGTAGGGGGCATCTTCGAAATCCGTGTTGAAATATTGAAACTGGGAAAAAATATTTGGCTTTTCCAGGCGATGGTCGTTGACGTACACGTGATGATGCCTGATTTCCACCTCGTCTCCGGGTAAACCGACAAGCCTCTTGATGTAATCCTTATTTTGATCCAGCCCTGGGATTCCCTTCGTCGTAAAAACGATGATGTCTCCGCGTTGGGGCTCCCGGAATCGGTAGATGAATTTGTTGACGAGTATTTTGTCGCCGCTCCACGTGGCGCCATGCAAGGTCGGTTCCATAGAACCAGTAGGAATCTTGAATGCCTGCACAACAAACGTACGCACGACCATCGCGATCAAGAAGGCGTAGAAAATGGCTTCCGCGTATTCGCGAACGACAGGATTGCGAATCCAGCGGAACAACCCTTTTCTGGGGGCGATTTCATGGGCGTCGTCGCTCATTCGACCCTCAAGACATCGAGAAACGCTTTCTGCGGTATGTTGACCGTGCCAATTTGTTTCATGCGCTTTTTTCCCTCTTTTTGTTTTTCCCACAGTTTGCGCTTGCGCGTGATGTCGCCCCCGTAGCATTTGGCCGTTACGTCCTTTTTCATCGCGCGAATGGTTTCCCTCGCGATGATTTTCCCTCCGACCGCGGCCTGAATGACCACCTGAAACATATGCTTAGGAATCACTTCTTTGAGCTTTTCCGCCAATTGTCGCCCGCGCGTCGCCGCTTTATCGCGATGGATGAGAGTGGAAAATGCGTCCACGGGATCGCTGTTGATCATGATGTCCAGCCGAATAATGTCAGCGGGTTTGTATCCGATGATTTCATAATCCATGGAAGCGTACCCGCGCGTGCAGGATTTTAATTTATCGTGAAAATCCACGATCACTTCGTTCAGCGGTATCTCGAAGGTCAACAGCACGCGCTGTATCCCGGCTAGCGATTCCGTGTGCGTGAGATACCCTCGCCTGTCCTGCACAAGACCCATGATCGTACCAATCGCGTCAGTGGGCGCAACGATGAACGCGCGTATGAAAGGCTCGTCGATGGATTCGATTTCGGTCACGGGCGGAAACAGCGTGGGATTGTCCACGGTCTTGTTCGTCTTGTCTGTTTTATGCACGTGATAACTCACGCTAGGCGACGTGGAGATAATATTCACGCCGTATTCGCGCTGCAGCCTTTCTTGGATAATTTCCATGTGCAAAAGTCCGAGGAACCCGCAGCGAAAGCCGAACCCCAGCGCTATGGACGTCTCGGCCTCGAACTGAAAAGCCGAGTCGTTGAGTTGTAGCCGTCCGATCGCATCCCGCAATGTCTCGTAGTCGTTTGAGTCAATCGGATAGAGTCCGCAAAAAACCATCGGCTTCATTTCTTTGAATCCGGGCATTCCCTTGGGGACAGGGCGATGTGTCTCGGTGATCGTATCGCCGATGAGCACGTCCGAAGACACCTTGATATTTCCGACAAAATAACCGGCTTCTCCAGGCCCTAGCGAGTCGGTAGCCACGGCATGCGGCTTGAACACGCCTACCTCAAGCACTTCAAAACTCTTATTTGTGCTCATGAGCAAAACCTTCATGCCTTTTTTAATGTGGCCGCTGAACACACGAAAATAAACGTTCACGCCGCGAAAGGAATCGTACTTGGAGTCGAATATCAGCGCCTTCAAGCGCCCGGAGGCATCGTCGGGATCCTCTTTGGGGCATGGGATACGGCGCAATATCGCGTCAAATAGTTCCGGTATGCCGAGCCCCGCTTTTGCGCTGGCCAATAATATTTCTTCTTTGGGTATGCAGAGAATCTCCTCGATTTGCTGCTTGACCATCTCGATGTTTGCGTTGGGTAAATCAATTTTATTGATCACGGGAATGATAGTCAGATTGTGCGCCATGGCCAAATGCACGTTGGCCACGGTTTGGGCCTCGACGCCTTGCATCGCGTCCACGAGCAGAAGCACTCCTTCGCAGGCGGTGAGGCTACGCGAAACCTCGTAGCTAAAATCCACGTGACCCGGCGTATCAATGAGATTCAACACGTATTCCGTATCGGTGCCCTTGGGCGTGTAATGCAGGCGCACGGGATGAGCCTTGATCGTGATTCCACGCTCGCGCTCCAAGTCCATGCTATCCAAGAGCTGCTCGGACATGTCGCGTTTGGCCACAGTATTGGTGAATTCGAGCAACCGATCGGCCAGCGTAGATTTACCGTGGTCAATATGCGCGATGATGCAAAAATTTCGAATGAGATTGCGGTCCATGGGGGGAATGTCATTGCGAGCGAAACGAAGCAATCCGGTTGCTTCGTGTACGAGTTTGCTTCGTCGCTACGCTCCTCGCAAGGACATAATAGTTTTCTTCATATCCGGACTGCCATAAATGGCTGTGCCGGCCACAAGCACGTTCGCACCTGCCT
>CAZOWS010000242.1:0-2522 GCA_964583365.1 uncultured Actinomycetota bacterium | reverse complement strand
CACCTTGTTGCTATCCCCCGACTTGAGCCATTCAACGAGTTTTTTTGCTACGGTTTCTTTGGGAATATTTAATTTTTGCATGTACTCTAAGGCAAGCTTCGTCTCGCCTGCGCTCCCTTCTCCCAACATGCTGGCAAGTTTTTCTATGCCAACTCGATCGTCACCCAAGTTCGCCAGGCCCGGCAGTCGTATTTCCGGAGAACGAATGTTGACGGCATTGATGAATGTTTGCTTATGCGTTGGCTCCGTGAATACCAACTTCCCTGCATTGGCGGCAATGGCTTCACCTACACCTGTGCCGCGATCAACTCTCAGTATATTGATTAGTTCATCGATGATTTCATTTTGTTTATCCTCAGGCATCGCATGATGTGTTGCCATCAAGGCCTTGATTGCGGCGATGCGGACTTTGGGTTCCGAGTCGTTTAGCTTTTGTCGGATGAGACCGGCTTTCCAGCCTTCATATTCATCGAACATGGCATAGGCTTCCATCGCGGATACGAGCACATTCGTATCGGTTTCCACCCGCAATATATTGTTGAGATATTCTCCACAGTCACTCAGCAAACAGATCTTAAGTTGCGCTTGGCTTTTAACGGCGGCCAATCGTGTCAAGGCTGTCAGTGTGGGTGAACTTGAAACAGTGCTCTGGAAAGTTTTCAGCATGAGCTTCAATTCTTGAGTTATGTTGCTATAGCCAATCTTAATCAATGTATCCACGGCGGCTTCTCGTATTTCCTCGTTGATATTGCTGAGCAAAAGCATGAGAACACCCATTCCTAAGGGCAAAGCCGCCCATGATCCTGGCGCTGGAGCGGGAATTTTGCATTGACCTAGACATTTTAAAGCGGCGGCTCTTGTGGCTGGCATTTCTGAACCATCCTCGGCGCATTCGAGCAAAAATGGCAGGACTTGGGCAATATCTGTTGGCGGGGGATCCAGTGATAGAAGGCTTGCTGCATAGCCCACGCGCTGCTCTGGATTGTGACTGCCAAGATTGAACGCCTTCAGAAGTTCTTCACGAATGACTTTAATCGGAATTTTGGCGCTCTTAGCAACTTCTATAGCTTGGTTGCGAAAATTGGCAGAGACAGCGCCAATATGTTGAAGAATCGTTGTCCTTACATCGGGCGTAATTAGTCCGATCTGAGCGCAGGCTTTTGCTGCTGCGATTTCCACGGGCAAAAAATCGGCTTTTAAACCTTGCAATAATGCGGCAGAAATTTCGTTATCCGCGGTGTGGGTTATCTGGGCGGGAGTTGCGGATGTATCGGGTGCTGCCGACTTTGCTTGCTGATCTGCGGCTTCCGCTTCTTTGATTTTCTCGCGCACGATATGAAGGATGATGGAGAACAACGTGTCCGCGCGCGCGACTTCGTAGTATGTCTCGATTTTCGCCAACAATTTCTCCCACAACTCCGGCGGGCCCGTGGTGGTGATAGCCGTGAAGAGTAGGTTTTGGTGAAGGATTTCTAACGCTGCGCGCTGGCCGCGATGGGGTTGTAGGGCTGCGAGTAAGGCGTCTACTGCGGATTGGGTGATTTCTTGGATTACATTCCCCTCACCCTGACCCTCTCCCCAGAGGGGAGAGGGAATAGTGGCAGCGGTGGCAGCATAGGAACTCTCGGGAATTTGGACTCCCTCCTCACTAGGCGATGTGGGAATAGGGCCTTGCGCTCCCTCTCCCCTCTGGGGAGAGGGCTGGGGTGAGGGGCTACGGCCCACGGGCAATTGATAATCCTCCCAATATTTCTCCAACTGCTCTGCTACTTGCTTCGACTCTTGCGGCCATGACGCGTTACCGAATAATTGCTTGAGTTGCCAAACAATTCTCATGTCTTCTAAATCCGCGGGCGTGGGATTGGGTTTCATATATTTGCTTGCTAGATATTGGCCAAGCAGCTTTGCCTGATCCTCTACGTAGCGCTTGTCATCCTTGAACATCCAAATCTTTGCCAGATATTCTTGCACTGCCTTGTCCCCTATCTCCAATGTGCCTCCCGGGACTTCAAGTCGTTTGAGCATTTCTTCCTCTGTGTCGGCTTGCTTAGCGTCCAACAACCACTTCGCTGGCCATTGGCCTTGGGTTACTAGCGCGGCGAATATATCTCCCTGCAATCCTACATCCAATTGGTTTTTGTGATCCTCCGTGTGCACCGGCCCTGGGGCCGGGCTGCAGCGTTGGTCCAGCACTGCCTGTGTTACTTGGCATATTTCCTTTAGCACGTACAAATGTTTGGCTTTGTCCTCCAGACTCAATGTCTGCCATTCCTCTGGGTTGTACAACAATTGGGCCTTGGTCTTTATTCTGTCTATCGCGGCTTTGACGGAGTCGCCCAATGTGTTCTCCTGCAAATATAATAAATCCCTCTTGAGTTCTGGGTCGTCTACCTCGGTGCGATGCACGGGGTTTAGGCCCTCTACTATCATCGCTTGACCATGCAACAATTCAACAATGGCATCTTTATTGGCCCCACCGAGATCCTTCGCGGAGTTTACCCTCGAGCGCAGCGAAGGGCTCA
>CAZOWS010000241.1:0-3701 GCA_964583365.1 uncultured Actinomycetota bacterium | reverse complement strand
ATAGGGTGACAGCGCACTTATTTCCTACGGGAAATAAGTGCGCTGTCACCCTATTTTTCAAATTTCTGCGCGTATGGCCTGCTGAATCTCGTCTACTTTGCCGTTTGCGTCGATGACCTTGAATCGAGATGCATGTCCATGCCTGCCGCCCGATTCGATCACGCGTGGGATCAGAGCGTCCACGTCCATTTTTAAATAGAAACTCAGCACGTTGCGAATCTATTGGGGGTCTTTGCCACGCACCGCAAAGATGGACCTGCCCAATGCCCAACTGGAAGTAAAAAGTATAGTCGAGCAATTTCCCAAACCGGAGCCAAATATTGTGTTGCGCAGTGATCCGAAAGCAGCCTTGCCAAATGCCCAGATGGAGGTTAAACGTATCGCCGAAAAATTTCCCCAGACGGAGGCCTATTTGCGCAAGGAGGCGTCCGAAACGCTCGCAATAAAAATCATGGGCAATTTCGACATTGTCCATTTTGCCTGTCACGGAGAAACAGTGGAGTCAGGGGATCCCATGCAGTCCTGCCTCCGGCTGACGCCCGACGAAAACAACGACGGAAGACTAACGGCGGCAGAGATTTTTAACCTTAAACTCAATGCCCAGTTGGTGATATTGAGCGGTTGCGAAACAGGGCGCGGTGAGCTGTGGGGAGCGGATGAAATGATCGGGTTGACGCGCAGCTTTTTATACGCGGGCACTCCTTGCCTGATGGTCAGTCTTTGGAAGGTGGACGACAACGCAACCTGTCTGTTGATGGGGAATTTCTACGACAATCTGGCCACGTCGGGTAAAGCCGAGGCCCTGCGAGCGGCGCAGATCAAGACTATGCAGACCAAAAAACACCCGTATTATTGGGCCGCCTTTTATCTGGTGGGCGATGGTAGGTAAGAACGAAAAATAGGGTGACAGCGCACTTATTTCCCGTAGGAAATAAGTGCGCTGTCACCCTATTTTAGTTACTAAATTTACAGTGATAATTCCGTTGCCTGCTGACCCGTTGGGGATGGATTCATGGGTGCCGGTGTTTGTGCCAGGATGTTCATGGCATGGTCGGTCACCCATTTGCGGTGTTTCAGAATTTTTGGCAACATGCGTTTCGGAAGACCCTGCAAGGGCAATTCGCCCGTGTCGGCCAGAGCGTATAATCTATTTTGCCCAAGAAGTTTTAAGGCATTGTCCGTCGTTCTTATGAACTCTTGCAATCTACCGGTGGGGGCACTGTTCAGTGTCTTGATAATTCTATCGGGAAATATTGCATTGCCGCATTCCTGCAATACGGTCGCGTAGAGAGCAAAGTTCTCTATCCATGAATCCAATATTTCTTCGCTGACGTAAATATTTTTCTGTGATAAAGGGTTCACGGAGAGATATTTTCTGAGATTGCTCGCAAGGAGGGCGCGCTCGTAATGCCGTCGCAAGAGCGGCGCAAATTCCTCAAAAAACCTTTCTTCGGACCATTCGAACACGCCGGCGGGAAAAACCACTGCCTTTGTTTCACCGGTACGCATGCTTCTTTCCAATATCACGTGCGTTTTGTATTCGAAGACATCCTCCTCAATGGAGACAATTTTAAACTCCGAATCAGTCTTCTTAGAGGCAATTTTTAATTGCAATTCGGCGCTCTGGTATTTTTGGATAATCTCTTTCAAAAAAGCCAGCTTGTATTCGGCGCCTGAAAATACGCCTGCTGTTTCTCTTGCTTTAAGCCATGCGCTATCCACTACCTGAGTAGGATGTTTCTCGAGGATTTTATTCGACATTATTATGGGCATTGCTTCCTCGGGCATGGCCAAGAGGCGCCTGTAGAATTGTTCGTCGCTTTCTATGGGTGCAACGGGTACTTGAACAGGAGACGGCTGGGGAACAATCGGCTCAGCAGGGACATCCGGCAGTGGCGGGAGCGGTGGTTCTTCCACGGGCATGGGCTTAGGTTTCGGTGATACAAGGGCTTCTTTAACTGGCGCAGGCGGCACCGGTGGTTGTACAGGAGCGGCTGCTGCCTTAAGAACAACTTCAGGCTCAGGCGGGATCTCCTCATGAGGAATGGCAATAGGCGCTGTTTCCTTAAGGAGTAATAGCATTTCAATACTCGGCGGAATCACGGCGGCGCTAACCAATTTGCGGAGAATTTTTTTGCGCATACTTAAATCCACCGTATCACTTAATTCCATCACCGCTTGTATCGTCTTGTTGTCATTCGAAATTCCGTACACTCCCTTTAATTTGGATATTATCAGAGACACACATTGCGCCATCGTTTCGGCCTCCTGCAATTGAGACGTCAGGGACATCACCGTCTCCACAAAAGACGGCATAGTGGAGCCAGAACTCGCCTGTTTTTTAAGCGCTAAACCATGAATACGTCTGGCAGCGAAAATGCTCTTTTTATAAAGATCAATCCATACGGAGGGAATTCCTGCTTTTTCAAATACTTCGATCATGCCTCGTGTCCTAGGCAATAGCACTCCTAGCATGCTACCCTCGGGATCCTCACCACTTCGGGCCGCTTTGATTGCTATCGCTAGGTTGTCCGTCTCATCGCGTATCAATAAAGATAGAAGTTCCGTACGTAGAAGCGGCAAGCTTTGCAGCTTTTTCCAGAAAATATTTTTTGGTAATTCCAGCACGAGCGTATCCTCGGATGCTACTAAATAAGCATCGCTTTCAACTCTAAGCAAATCTTTTGTCTCGCTACCCGTAAGGTCGGCTTCACGCTTAGGAAAAACACTTTTCTCACTAA
This sequence comes from uncultured Actinomycetota bacterium, assembly GCA_964583365.1. GTDB lineage: Bacteria > Auribacterota > Ancaeobacteria > Ancaeobacterales > CAZGMX01 > CAZOWS01. Next base: position 960 of record CAZOWS010000241.1, on the reverse strand, counting down.
CCATGCTTCCGGCTTGGAATATCTTTCGAGTTTTGCGCGTACCGTTCTGACCTTCCGAGACAACATCCACAGCGCCGCTCACGACATAAAATACCGATTCGGCATCGCCGCCGGCGTCTAGTAGGGACTGTCCGCGACGATACCGTTTGACGGGCGTATTTTTATCTGCAAAAAGCACCCATAGCTTTGCCATAGCTTCCAAGGAATTCTTGTCTTTCTCGCCCCTGTTCGCCGCAGTATCGCCTGTCAAGAGAATCATCGTGGACTGGATATAATCGGTGGCCTCGTCAAGAAAATCCTGCATTTGGGGAGAGTATTCCACCACGATAGGCCGGACTTCAATTTCGGAGGCCGTGCGCATCAACGCAAGCTCTGTTGGATAATCTTTGAAATACTTGTACGCCACTGCCAGAATGGCCGATGAAATTCCGCGTGAAATAGGTCCCCTCATGATTTTTTCGAAATCCTCAAGGACAGCACCTTGAGTTTGGAACATCATTTTGGCAAATGCGCTATGCAAAACAAATCGCGCCGTTCGTTGGGGCATGCTGTACTTTCCATACTCATGCACTAGCAACTGCTGAAGCATTGCGTAGCCCAGAGCTACGCGCGGTTTACGCACAAGCGCTTGTGCGGCTGACCAGCGTTCTGCCAATAGGCCTTCAACATCGTTTCCGCGAAAATGGGACATGCTATCCATGGCAGAGAAGTAAAGGTCCACGCTCGATGCGCCGGTCATGAGCGCATTTTTTTCTCTTTGAACGTCGAGACCAGAATCAAGATTTGCAAACGCGCGAGGGTGATACAATTCAAAAGAAACGGTTCGAAGCAATTCCTTGCCATGACTCAATCCTCCCATGTAAATCGTAAGATCCGCCAAGCAGTCTCTGACCTCTTCCAGCGAGATGGTCTCCGCCAGGACCCTCTCCATTTTGTGACCGCTGCTGCGCTCTGGGTTTG
>CAZOWS010000240.1:0-4490 GCA_964583365.1 uncultured Actinomycetota bacterium | reverse complement strand
AGGGCTGGGGTGAGGGTTTTGCAAACATCCCCCTCACCCTAACCCTCTCCCCCTTCGGGGGCGAGGGAATTGATTGCCATCGGCGTATGCAAAGATTTTCTTAAAATCCGAAAAAAAGTGGCGGTTTGCTCAGACCTCTGAATCTGTGGTATCGATGACCCGTTGCACAATTGCGCTGTCCGGGCACGCGGTATCAAAAAATAGAATTTGTGCAGCAGGCTGCTGCACGATTGAGATATCCGCCAAGCACCGGCTGCGAAGCGGCGTGCCTCCTTCTATCACAGCGGCTCCGTCCCTTCGTTGAGAATGTCTAGGTAGCGGCCGTAGGCGAACACGCGATTGCGGCGCTTGCCGGTGCGTTCCTTGATAATTTCCTTTTGTATCAGCCTATGAATGCCTTTGGTGGCCGTTGGGAACGACAGACTTGTGCGCTTACAAACCTCGTTTAGCGTGACGATGGGTCTTTCGCATACCGCGTGAAACACGCTCATGGTGCTGGCCGCGGCGCGGCCCAGCGATTGCACGCGCTTTTCATCTTCTTTGAACAGGGCAACCAAACGCTGCGCGGTTTCCACGGCGTTCGACGCGGTTTGCTCCACACCCTCCAAAAAAAACTCAAGCCACGTTTCCCAATCCCCATTGTTGCGGACTTGATCCAGCAAACTATAATACTGTGCGCGATGCTGCTTGAAATAGAGGCTCAGATACAGCAATGGTTTGGACAGCAAGCCCCCGTGATGCAGAATAAACGCAATCAACAAACGACCTATGCGGCCATTGCCGTCTAAAAATGGATGAATGGTTTCGAATTGTACATGCGCCAGTGCCGCCTTAACCAGGGTGGGATACGGCCCGTCGGCATGAATGAAATGCTCCAGCGCGGCCATGCAACTTTCAAGATGTTCCTGCGGCGGTGGGACGAAATGGGCATTGCCGGGACGTGTGCCGCCGATCCAGTTTTGCGAGCGGCGGAATTCGCCGGGTAACTTTTCGCTTCCTCTTCCGCGCGAGAGCAATTGGGCATGCATCTCCCGAATAAGCCGATTGCATAACGGGAATCCTTCCTTAATTCGCGTAACACCGTATTCGAGCGCGGCAACGTAATTGGAGACTTCCACAACATCGTCGAACGGCGCCCCAGGCGCCTCCTCCAACTCGAACAACAATAAATCCGCAAGCGACGATTGCGTGCCCTCGATCTGGGAAGAAAGCACGGCTTCGCGGCGCACGTAGGCGTAAAGGAAAAGATTCGGGTCAGGAAGCAGCAGGGTGATGCTATCCAGCCGGCCTAAAGCCAACGTGGCGCGCTCTAGAAATCTCTGCCGGGCATCGCCCAGATCAATGGATGGCTGAGGTGGCAACGGGGCTGGGATGAAAGCCCGAACCTGTTCGCCACCGACATTCGTTATTTGATATTCGCCCGTTATGCCGCGCTGCATCTAATACCTTCCCCAATGAAACGATCGTTTAATAAGCAAATAGACTATTAAATGAATTAGCATAATAGTTTAATAACACTATACATTCATAACCTGTTGTTTATCAAGAAAATCCGATATTTTTCAGATTTTTGGCGATGGCCTCGTCCAGTTTTCTGCCCTGCGCGGCCTGTTCATGCCATTGCGCGGTAAGCCGCTTCATTAACTCCTCATACTCCAAAGAACCTACGGTCAACAATGCCGGAGAAAATAGAAGGTTCTGTACTAGGCTCATCCGAGCAGCATTTCTTTAATACGATCAATGATGAGCACATCCTCTACGTCGCGCACTGGATCGTCATCGATCGCGCCGGCTTTGCGCATGAATTCAACTTCCTCATCCGTACCGATGTGCCCGAATGAACCTGTTCGCCGGATATTTTGCAGATACTCGAGTATCTCCGGAAGATCGAAGTCCCGCTTTATCTCAGCGATAAAATTCGGCAACTCAGACGCAAACTTCGGATCTATATCCGATTGACGGACGAAGTTCACCAGCTTCTCGCCTATCAGGTAGCCAAGCGCCTTTTTCATACCGAACTCCTCTCTGATTCGGCTGGCTCCTTCACACTGCTCAATCCATATCTTGTGAAACTCGATCATCTTCACTCCTTTCGCATCCGCGTAGAAGCCCGTCGGAACATCGCAGTAGAAATCATTATTCCAACAGACGCCTAAACAGCAATTTTCTCTGCACTATCAGCCATACCTCTGTCAGCAAGCATAGCTAGTTATCGCTGTCCAGAAAAGCGATTTTGGCCGTACGGCCACGTCAAAGTCTTTGCGAGGAGCTTGGCGGCGGAATCCTGTTTGGAAAAGGAAAAGGGCCCCCCTTGAAGATTCTCTCTTTTTCGGGTATGTTTTAACAGCCCTCGGGGCACAACGATGAAACGATGAGGTGAATATTGAAGCGCAATTTTAACGCAACCAGCATCTTGATTGCAGGCATTCTTGTCTTTCAATATCCGACAGGAAATCCCCACGCGTTTGCCCTCGCGCCACGTAGTCCCTTCGCGGACGGGCGCCAAGAAGAACGCACCCTTGCCTCTAAATCCCCGGAGGCGCTGGATGAACTTTTGCGTTTTGAATCCTACGATACCGAGGATGAAGCCAAGACAGGGCGTCTTGCGGCTGCTGCAGAGTTGGTGCATCGGGGGCATGGCCCCACGCTTTTGCGTGCGATGAAAAATTTGTTTCAGCGCGGTCCTTTAGGAGCTCCGGCACAGGTGGAATCGGATCATGCCCTACTGAACTACATTTTTACGGCGGCTAGGCGCATGGACCGCGACACGAACCCGATTCATATGCTGGCAACCGTTCTCTACAACACGCTCAACGATCCTTTCAGGGCAGCCTTCAAAATCACGGATGCGTTGGGCCCCATGCAAAAACTTCAGGAGGCCGTGGAGCACGGTTGGCTCAATCCGATGACCGTTGCCAATCACGTCACGGATGCGGACGATACGCTGTTGGCACAAGGCATGGTGTCGGCCATGACTCGCTATCTTGGATGGAATCAGGCTGAATATACTTGGAGAGAAATCCACACACTTTTACATTCCCCTATTGAGGGCGGGCGATTGGTTCCCCGCGTGGACCAAATGCAAGCTATCGAGATCCCTTTGTTGCTTGAAAAAAATATTATTCCTCTGATCCTAACCCTCCAATCACAAAAACTTTCACCGGAACTTGCGACCGACATGGAACCATTGCTGAAGCGATTGCAGCACGCGGGTCAAAAAATGGAATACGCGCTTGCCCCCTATCAATGGGATATCGAAAAGAATCCCGCAATCACCATCCCCGAGATCTTCCGTAATCCGGAAGATCTCCAAACCACGCAAACATTCTTGGATGCGGCGATTGCCCTCCATACCCGATTGAGCGTTCATTTAGGCAAACCACCCACTATGCCGGGCACACCTCTAAGCTCTATACGCGTTCCTCCAGAAGCTGCAGAAGGCGATCACCTTCACTTGCCGGCCAATGCGAAAATCACTGGGCGTCTGGGTTTTGGTAGTTATATGGATTCCTTTCGATGGGGCCGCTATATTCTGAAAATTCCCCATCGGCGCATAATCACCTTTCCTCCCGATGGATTGGGACCCGCTATGGATATACAGAGAGACCTATGGAGTGGATATTCCACGGGTAAACAACGTTCAGGCCACTTGGGAATCGGCACGACATTGGTCCATGGGTTGAGAATACCGAGAGATCAATTGCAGGGTGTGGACTCCAAAATTCTAGATAACCTACATGTATACCAACTCCAAGACGCTTTTTATATACCCTGGGCAGTCATGCAAGAAGACGCAGGCCCCAGTCTCGAGTCGGAACTTTTGAAACTTTATAGAAATACGGAGCTGACCATCAACCCCGCGGGGATAGACCGCACGCTGGTGGAAAAATTGCTTCGTTGGGATTTCACCGATAGTCTCGGCAAAAAATCATTGCTAGAGGGGCGCACCGACTTGTACGAGGGGCATTGGAGCCCCTTTGAAAATCCAATCACGGTTCACGCGTTGCTGCCGCTGCTCGCGGAAGAAATTCTGGCGGATAAGGATATTTTCGCAGGCACGCAAGGGCCGCAAGCATTACACGACACAATCCGGAAAGCAGCATCGGAGCTTTGTTCACCTGACCTACTTGACCTCGTTGCGCAATTAAGTCCGGACACCTTCGCCAAAGCAAAAATTGCGGCCGCGCGCATGCATTGGCTTTTTCATAATTTCTGGAAACTGCAATTGGACCTTTTAGAATTTGGAATCATCAACACCGACGTGACATTCAGCGATTACGGTGTGCTGCCGGGCACGGATGCCGTCGTCCCCTACGACCAAGGGCAGTTTTATAAATCCATGCAAGATGTGCAGCAACATTCTCGGATCGCCAACCATGACTCCATAAACTTTGAGCGTCTTCTGCTTGTCTGGAAGAATGGGAACGCTCAACATCTCAATCTGTATCACCGTTTCCTTTTCACCGCCGTATACCTGGAAGCAGCATGGC
>CAZOWS010000239.1:0-11261 GCA_964583365.1 uncultured Actinomycetota bacterium | reverse complement strand
GATCCTTCTCTTTGAGATTCTTCAGGCGTTGGACCTCCTCGCCGGTAGAATCCTCCGGGCCCTCTTCTTCATATGCGAATGAAACTCCTAATCCACTATAGGGCAATGGATTGCAGAGGAGCATCCCGCTCAGTCCTGCTATGTAAAGTATTTTTGTTTTCATCGTAGTCTCCTTGTTTGAATTGCTCAAAGGATTAGACGCAACAAACCCGATAAGGTTTAGAGTCAAATCATATCATGGGCATGACGTCAAGATGGCGGTAAAAATATCTGGCCCGGAAGGCGCAATTTTGGCATGATCAGCCCGAGCCCGATGCCCGTGAATAGTTTGACCCTTCTTACCCTCATTCAATCCCAGATGGATTCCGTGGAGAAAAAGATTTCCACGCAAATACATTCCGAGAGTCCCATCGTGGAGCAAATGCTTCGCTACACCTTGAGTTGCAAGGGCAAGAGGCTGCGCCCCGCCTTGGTGCTGCTCTGCGGCCACGCGGCAGGAAAATTGACCCCTGCGCACGTGGAGGTTTCCGTCGCGATAGAACTCATACACACGGCGACTTTGGTGCATGATGACATTATTGACGAGGCCACGTTACGTCGCCAAAAAACCAGCTTGAACGCGAAATATGGGAATGAAATGGCCGTGATATTTGGGGATTATATGCTCGCGGCGGCTTTCTCCATCATCGCGAAGATGAACAATAATCAGGTATTGGAACATATCACGCAGGTAACGCACACGATTTGCGAAGGAGAATTGTTTCAGACCCATCGACGCTTTGATTTCAATCTGAGCAGGGCGGATTACATGACGATGATAGAGCAGAAGACGGCCTCGCTGTTTGCTGTCTCGTGCAGGCTGGGGGCTCTTTTGGCGGGTGGATCCGCGATGCAGCAGGTCAAAATGGAGACTTTTGGTCGCGAACTTGGCATGGCGTTTCAGATCATGGACGATTGCCTGGATATTTTGGGAGATGAAGATCGTATCGGTAAGTCTTTGGGCACGGATATTAAGAAGGGGAAATGGACATTGCCGCTCATCCATTTGCGCGAGGCCATGAAAGTGGCCGATTGGGATAATGTGCGCGCTTTACTATTTGAAGATATGGACGAAACCCGGATGCAGCGTCTCGTGGACTATCTTACGCAATACGAAGCAATGGAGAGAACTATCGAGGAAGTGCAGCTGCGCATCGAATGCGCCAAAACAGTTCTGCAAGAAATTCCTGATAGCCCCGCGCTTCACGCCCTATGCGAACTCGCGCAGGATGTGCTAGAGCGCAATAGGAAAATATTCAAGACACGGTCTGTCGCTGTGCACACGGCCTAAAATATCCTCTAAGTTCTAGCACTCCGCGCAAAATTTTTCTAAGAAGTCGCAGGCTTGACAAAGCTCAAATTATCTCGTACACTATAGCATGCAAGTGCTTACAAAGTTTTTATCGCAATTTCTCGTGCTAAGTCTGATCCTTTCAGCAGTGCCTTCCGATGCTTTGGCGCCACGCAGCCTGGATACGAATGCAATTAGGCGTCAATTATTTGAAACCATGTTGAAAAAGTCTATTCAATCACGTTACGACGTCACGTTTGAAAAGGCTTCATTCGACCAGATCAAACTTTGTCTTGGGGAAATTTGCGAGACCGACCCAGAGACATTTTTTGCGGAATTCAAAGCGGAAGGACAAGAAGGACAAATAGAAGGCATGTTTCATAAGAGTCACTTTTATATCGCTAAGGAAAAACAAGAAGAGAATACGCCAGAGAAAGAACGCAAGGATAATGAATTTCATTGGGGTTTTTCGCTACCCGGGCGGGGTGAAAAAATCACGGCCGAAGAGTTTGAAGATTGGCAAACCGTTGATCGCTTGATCCCGCATCGTGTCAAAGACCCTGTCGCTTTTCGAAGAAGCACTTTAAGGGAAAGGCTCGAAGCTTTTCGGCCTTTGACCGAAGAGGAATACTTGAAGCTCGCGACAGAGGTTCAACGAGGCAACTCTGCTGCGCGGCAGGCCATGGTCGAGAGCCGGGGTAACCGAATGCTCCGTTGGGCACGTATCTTTGCCTCTCCCGAAACACCCGTGGACGACCTTCTCCAAGTGGAATTCTTAGCATTGCTCAATGCCGTCAGTGGCTATAATGGCCAAATAATATTTAGCTCGGTTTCAGCCAAAGCTATTCGCAGTGCGCTCGTCGAGTACCTTGGCGAGGAAAGAGCAGCACAATATCAAATTCCCGCAAACTTAATCGTCTTCCTTCCCGCTCTCGCCAAATTCGAAAAAGAAATTGGCCATCCTCCATCCTGGGCAGAAATCATGACCTGGATGGAAAAATTGGACCGTACTATTTCCGAAAATGACGCGATATTGCTTTCCAATCTCCCTCTGTTCAACTGGAGCAAAAAAGCTTTGAATGAGGAAGAACCGGAGAGGGATGAAAGCACCGGGGAAGAATTAGCCTGGGAGGAACCGGAAGCAGATGAAGTCACAGAACAAGAAGATAGCCTTGAGAATGACGCCCCGTATAGAAGACACGAAGGTGTGTTCACGATGAAGGGCTTTCCGGCTCAGCGTGGTATGCCCCATTACGACGTGAAGGATCCGGTCGTTCAAAAACTGGTGGACTATCTCGTAAGAAACACCGCCGTAAAGGATCCGAGAAATTGGGAAATATTTTTGCTGCGCCTGGATTTTGTTTGGACAAAAGAAATTTCACGATCTCCCCCTACCTTACGTCAACTTGGAAAATTATACGGAGGGAAAGTTGCACAAACCGCACGAATAGCATATTTCCAAGCGTTGAGAAGAGGGATGCGTGGTTCGAATACGATGCATGTAGTGCCGTTTACACCTTACTGGGATATGATAGGAGCGATCACAGCGTACTTTTATGAAATCTCCGTCATTTTCGAGCCGAAGCCACGATACGTAACACGTGCTCCAATCCCCACCATCGAGCTTCCCGTTGCCAAACCGCCTAAAATCTCTCCAAGAGATGCAGCCGACCAGGTCCTCCAACAAAGATTGGCAGAGCGTGGAACGCCTCGGTATACCGTGGAAGATCCGATCACACAGAGATTGATCGATTATCTTTTGCTCAATACTAGAGGAAAGAATAGAAGGAATTGGGAAATATATTTGATCGGAAATGGCTATGTTCGAACCGATGGGATTCATGGCCCCATCGATATTGATGCCATCGCGCAATTGTACGCTGTTAGTGCACCTCTTGTTATGCGCGCGTTGAATAGTAAGGATGAGGCAAAGATCATCCCTGACGCACAACTCGCATTGATCTCCTCCTATTTTGAAAAAGAACCGGTGCTTCCAGACATAGACCCGGTTACTTTCGCTCATTATGTGGATGTCTTCAAACATTGGAGCCTCGTGGAACAAGTTGCCGCAGCTAGCTAATTGGGTCGAACACGGCGGGATGAACTCATCCCCATTCTCGAAAAGGCTTATTGGCTTTCAAGTCCAAAGTTCGCAAAGAGGGAAGCCATCCTTCATGCTCTTGCGACCATTGGCAGCGTTGCGGCAACAGAGGCTATTTTGCGGCTTCTTCAAGAGTATTTTAGACGAGATGTTCTGGCCTCCGAAAAGGCCATAAAATCCTTAAACTGGGATCGCCACAGCCGAGACCCTGAAGTAATGGCAACAGCTTTGGTAAGCATAGGAAATATTGCCGTTCCTAAAATATCGGAACTCCTACAAACGCCTAATGCAGATCCAGGTCTTAGGAAATCCACTGCGGAAATCTTGGGGAGAATTGGAACGGATCCGGCAATCCGCGCTTTGCTTTTAGCATTGGGTGATCAAGACTTAGAAGCCCTTCTTTTCTTGCAGAAAAATCTCTAAGAAGAGTGCTGGATTTTTTCTAGCAGAACGGTGTCGCTGTCTTCGTAGGCCGGCGCGCAGCAGCAGAGGATGACGAGATCCCGCTTGCCGGTGTTTTTTATTTGATGGGCCGTGCCCGGTAGTATTGCGATTGCGTCCCCAGGCTTTACAGTAAAACACTTTCCGTCCAAATCCATAAAGCCTTTTCCTTCCGTGATGTAATAAATTTCTTCCGTTTTTTTGTGGTAGTGGCGCGTGGTTGCTTTGCCGGGTTTGATTCTGGCCTCGGCGAGGCTTTGATTGCGCACGCAGCTGTTTCTATGCGCGAGTATTTCGCGAATTTCCGACCCATCCATCGTGATGAAGGGTTTGGTGTCGCCAAGGCGGATGCGATGGGGGTTTTTCATGAATCGCGCGAGGCAAGGTATTCCGCGATTTGACGCAGCGGTAGCGCCGTGGGTCCCAGCGATCGGATGCTGCGCGTGGCGCGAGACGTTAGGTTGCGCAAATACGCGCGGGATTTTTCGAGGCCCAAGATGCTTGGATAGGTGGCTTTATGATGCGACGCATCTTTACGCACGCGCTTGCCCATTTTCTTTTCGTCTCCGGCTACATCCAAAATATCGTCGGCTACCTGAAAGGCCAGGCCTATGTCGCGCCCGTACGCGCGCAGACTGGCTGTGGCCGCGGGGGAGGCGTTGGCGATCAGAGCCCCTGCATGAACCGAAGCCTGAATCAACGCGGCGGTTTTCGCCAAGTGGATTTGGCGCAAGCGGTCCAGCGATAATCGCTTGTTTTCTCCGAGCAAATCTTCCACCTGGCCCCCGATCAAATTGCGGCTGCCCGCGGCGTGCGCGATCATTTGCAAAATTTGCGTTGCGTTGCACGGAGAAAGTCCCGCGGCATTGGTCGCCAATATTTCAAAGGCCAACGTGAGCAGCGCGTCTCCGGCCAGAACAGCGATACCTTCGCCGAAGACTTTGTGATTCGTTGGGCGCCCGCGTCGCAAATCGTCGTCGTCCATGCAAGGCAAGTCGTCGTGCACGAGCGAATAGGTATGAATGAGTTCCAGCGCGCAGGCTGCTTCTATCGCGTCGGCTATTTTTCCACCCGCCGCCTCGCATGCCGCGAGGCATAAAATCGGGCGAATGCGCTTGCCGCCGATAAAAAGGCTGTAGCGCATGGCTTTGTGAATGATCGTGGGTTTGGTGCCGGAGGCAGGCAACAGCCTTTCTAGCGCAGCGTCCACCAGTTTTTTTCGTCCCGTGAGATATTCTTTTAAGTATTGCATAACATGTCGATCTTAGCAGAAACGCCCAGGACGGACTAGCGGGGAGCACCTCATCATCGCAGATGGCCTGGCATGGCGATCTATGGTAGTATCACGCGCTCAAACAGGAGGAACGCATGGGAAGGCAATACAATCGCAGGGAAAAGAAGAAAAAGCGCATTGCGTACATGAAGCGCAGGAAGACGGCAGCAAAGAAGTCCAAGAAGTAGAGACGCATTAAATCTGGATCTTGCGATGTTCTTCCATAGCAAACCGGTCGGTCATGCCGGCTATGTAGTCGCAGATGACGCGCGCGATCGGCGTGTGCTGGGTTTTGGATTTGGTCGAGAGGTTTAGCACATCGGGGTTTTTTAGGTAATGATGGAACAGATCCTGCACGATGCGCACGGCCAGGCGATTCATTTTCATGACCTTTGGGTGCGTGTAAAGATTTTGATGTAGAAAATGTTTCAGCTGCAAATGTTTTTGTTTCGTTTCCTGGGAAAATCCCACCAAAATTTTCGGTCGTTTGCGGACTTCAGCTGCGGATTGTACTTTGCCGGTCTTGATGTTGGCCTCGGTCACGGTCACGAAATCGCTCACGAGATGATTGATGACCGAGCGCACGGTGTAATAGCGGATTACCTCGGGGTCCGTAGTTCGATGAAACTGGGATTGCAACTCTTCGAAGGCTTCCTTCCATAATTCGACCTTCTCCAATTGTGTCTCGGTGATGAGGCCTGACGCGAGGCCGTCGTCCATGTCGTGGCAGTTGTACGCGATTTCGTCGGCTTTGTCCACGAGCTGGGCTTCCAGGCATGGGGAGGATTTCAGGTCCAAGAGATCGGCGTCTTTTACGTCGTAGGACGTCCTGTGTTTGGAGATGCCCTCGCGCACTTCCCATGTCAGATTCAAGCCCGGAAATTGCGGATATTTTTTCTCCAATACTTCCACGACGCGCAGGCTTTGCTTGTTATGCTCGAATCCACCCGCATCTTTCATCGCCTTGTTTAATCCCGATTGGCCCGAATGCCCGAACGGCGGGTGGCCAAGGTCATGCGCGAGCGCGATGGTCTCGGCCAAGTCTTCGTTGAGGCGCAGCGCGCGCGCTATCGTGCGCGCGATATTGGCGGCCTCCATGCTGTGCGTGAGGCGCGTGCGATAATGATCGCCTTCGTGATTGACGAAGACTTGTGTTTTATATTCCAAGCGGCGGAATGCGCGACTGTGAATAATGCGATCGCGGTCGCGTTGATAGGCGGAACGAAAAGGGTGCTCGGACTCGGGGTATTTGCGCCCGCGCGACTCGGAGGCTTTTTGCGCGTAAGGCGCTAAGATTTCTTTCTCGATATTTTCCCATTGCTGGCGGGTTCTCATGTTTTTGCTCTGGCTACGAAATACGGGGACACGATCCCCATTTAAAAAGCTAAATGGGGTCATGTCCCGTATTTCGTATCATCTCCTTTATTATTGTAAACAATCGTTGGCTCGAGCGGTGAGCTGTTTTCAGCACGTCTGTGTGGGTGGGCGTTCCCGGTGCATTGGTAATGAGGCTTATGGCAAAAACTTTCATGCCCAGATAATGCGCGAATATGGCTTCGGGCACCGTAGACATGCCGACTGCATCGGCGCCGAGACGGCGCAGCGCGCGAATCTCCGCGCGGGTTTCGTAGGAGGGACCTGTGACGGCCGCATAGACGCCTTGGCGCAAGGGCCAACGGTGTTTTCGCGCGGCCCGAAGGGCCAAAGCGCGTAGAGCAGGGTCGTACAGATCGGACATGGATGGAAATCTCGGGCCGAGTTTATCGTCGTTGGGACCGATCAGGGGATTGCTCCCCATCGCGTTGATATGGTCGGTCAGTAGCATCCAATCACCGGTTTTGAATCGCGGGTTCACGGCGCCGGCCGCGTTGGTGAGGAACATGGTTTGGGCCCCGCATGCTTTGTACACGCGCAGCGGTAGAAGCAATTCCTGCCAGGAGGAGCCTTCGTAGAAATGATTACGGCCCAATTGCAGCCACACTCCCGTTTTGCCGATTGTCCCGCAGAGCAGGCGCCCTGCATGGCCTGCCACGCAAGGCTTGCGAAAATGGGGAATGCGGCCGACCGGGATTTCTTGCGCGTGCTCCAAAAAATCCTTGGGTGGCGTCATGCCCGATCCGCCGACGATCACGATCTGTGGCGCCTGCCGGAAATGCCGTTTCAAAAAAGTGGCGGCAGCGTGGACTTTATGCGGTGACAAGAACATGCGCGAAGCTTTCTCCTTCTTTTATGGCACGGTATCCCAACAACGAGACGATGGTCTGCCCTAGGTCGGCGAAAGTTTTTCGCGTGCCCAAAGGGACCGCGCGGCGCAGGGATTTTCCGGTGACCAAGAGAGGGACATACTCTCGCGTGTGATCGGTGCCCGGCATCGTGGGATCGCAGCCATGATCGGACGTTATGATCAAGACATCGGATGATCTTAAGGCTGCCAAGAGTTTCGGTAAAGCCGAATCGAATTGGCGCAGACAGCGAAAATATCCCGCGCTATCGTTGCGATGTCCGAAGATCATGTCGGTGTCCACCAAATTGGTGAATATCAACTTCGCTTTTTTCTCGTTGCGTATTGCGTCCAGTGTTTGACCTATCCCGTCCGCATTGGAGTGAGTATGAATCACGCGGGACAATCCGCGATTGCTGAAAAGATCGCCGATTTTGCCTATACCTACCGTGCGACCGCTGTTTTTGTGAATGCGGTCCAATACGGTAGGTGTGGGTGGCGGCAGCGTGAAATCCTTGCGCGACGAGAGCCGCCGAAAATGTCCCGGGCGACCCGTAAAAGGCCGCGCTATCACGCGGCCCAGCGCGTGCGGGCCATGCAAGAGTTTTCGCGCGATCGCGCAAATACGATACAGTTTTGGCACAGAGATGATCGCGTCATGCGCGGCGATTTGAAAAACGCTGTCCACAGAGGTATAGACGATGGGAAAACCCGTGCGCAGATGTTCTTTGCCTAATGTCTTGATGATCTCGGTGCCGGATGCGGTGCAATTGCCCAAAATCTTTGTCCCGAGTTTTTTTTCGAAACGGCCTATCAGGCTTTGTGGAAATCCTTTGGGATAGGTAGGAAAGGGTCTGTGCGTTGTCACCCCCATCATTTCCCAATGGCCTGTTGTGCTGTCCTTGCCGCGCGATCGCTCGGCCATGCGGCCGTAGCAGCCTAGGGGTGGGGTTCCGCGGTGATTGGGTCGTTGAGGCAATAGTTCCCATAAACCCAGTTTTTGAAGATGGGGTAGCGCCGGTTCGCCAAGTTTTTGCAACACATGGTCCAACGTGTTCGCGCCTTTGTCTGCGTATGCTGCCGCGTCGGGGAGCGCGCCGACACCTAAACCATCTAGGACGATGACGATTACTCTTTTGGTCTTCATGCTGGGATATTACAATGGAAATGCGGGGACACGTACCGAATTCAAAAGCGAATTCGTTACATGTCCCCGGATTTCCGCATTTTCTATGACTACGATGAACATACTTTCTTGGAACGTAAATGGTATTCGCTCGATGCAACGCAAGGGTTTTTGCGATTGGTTGCAGCGCGAGTCTCCCGACATACTTTGCCTGCAGGAGACCAAGGCCCATCCGGAGCAACTGGATGCCGAGTTGCTGCAACCACTCGGGTACAAAACCTACTGGTCTTCCGCGCAAAAGAAGGGGTACAGCGGTGTGGCGATATTCACCAAGCGCGAGCCTAGCTCGGTGACGCATGGATTCGGTGTCGAGCGTTTCGACAGCGAAGGCCGCATCGTGATCGCGGATTTTGAATCTTTTGTGCTGCTCAATATTTATTTTCCCAATGGCAAGAGGGACGAGGAGCGTTTGCGTTACAAGCTGGATTTTTACGACGAGACATTGCGCGTGACCAATAAGCTCAAAGCCCAGGGTCGTTCCTACATCGTGTGCGGCGACTACAACACCGCGCATCGACCGATAGATTTGGCGAGACCAAAGGAAAACGAGAACGTGTCGGGATTCCTGCCCGTCGAGCGGGCCTGGCTGGACAAGTTCGTGACCGCAGGCAACGTGGATATATTTCGCGTCTTCGATCAGAACCCGGGTCGCTACACCTGGTGGGATTTTAAAACCGACTCGCGCAGCCGCAACGTGGGGTGGCGCATTGACTATCACTTTGTTTCGGCAGGCCTGGTCCCCAGAATTAAAGATGCAAAAATCCATCCGGATGTCGTGGGCTCGGATCATTGCCCGGTGGAAATTGTATTAGAGTCAGATTTTCCTTGTGCAAAAAAACGATAAAGGATAACGTGCTGTATGCTCGAGAACACGCAGCGGGGGCTGTCACAAGACAGCGCACATCCACCGTATCCCTATCCTGAAAAAGTTTCCCAAGAAGTCAAGCCATGGGAAAAAGACTGGTGGCTTCCTGAAAAAGGCGAGAGGGAGACATTCCTTTGGATGATTCTCATCCATTTAACTGCTTTGGCGGGTCTTATCTTGTATCCTTTGCCGGGTTGGCCTGTTTTTTTTGGTGGGTTTGCCCTCGCATGGCTGGGTGGCTTTGGAACAACGATTTGTTATCACCGCAGTCTGACCCATCGAGGCGTCACGTTGAACCCGATAGTCAAACATGTGCTGATTTTTTTAGCCATGTTCAATGGTTCCGGCGCCCCTATTTCCTGGGTGGCGAGTCATCGCCTACATCATGCCAAATCGGATACCGAAGAGGATGTTTCTAGCCCGCGCCATGGGGGATTTTGGTGGGCGCATTTGAGATGGCTTTGGCAGATTCCGCCGACACCGGTAAGCCGTTATTGCCCTGATATCGATACTTCCGAATATAGAATTTGGACCAAGCTGCAGCCTTTGATTTTGACCGTTGCCTACTTCCTTGGCTTGCTTTTTAGCCCCGCGGCCTTCTTCTGGTGCGGTGGTATACGTCTTGTGTTCGCGCTGCACGGCCAATGCTTCGTGAACAGTATTTGTCACATGGCCAAAGACGTGAAACCCGGCGAGGATTCCAGCCGCAATATTGTCTGGCTAGGTTTTTATCAATGGTTTCAGGGAGAAAACTGGCATAAGAACCATCATTCGAATCCCGCGCTCGCCCAATTAGGCTACAACTGGAAGCAAGTGGACATGGGTTGGTGGGCTATTCTCGCGCTCAAGCGCTTGGGGCTCGCCAGCGCAGTGCGCGGCAAGACTTAATTCTTTTTCTTTCCTCTTACCCACCAGAATTTCAACGCCTCGCTTAGCGCGGCGAACATAATACGAAAATTGACCGAAGATTTTCCCGCTTGCCTGCCGCGATGATTGGAAGGAATTTCCCTTATCTTGTACTTCAAGTCATGCGCCTTGATGATGATTTCCGGAAGGATGAACAAGGACGTCGAGGTCAGCGTAATCTTGTTGATCAATTCCCGCGACCACGCCTGAGACCAGTTGTAATCGTTCACACGCAGCTTGAATAAAAAGTTCAAGAAAAAGATATAAATCACGGACAGAAAAAACCGGAATAGTTGATAGGCATTGCGCTGCCAGCGCACGCCCAGAACAACGTCCGCATGTCCCGGGCCGTTGTCCATCAGTATGTTCACGAAATTCGGCAGCTCGGAACAATCGAACTCTTCGTCCGCCCCCACGTACATCAAATATTTGCCGTGGGATTGCGCGATGCCGTCCTTCAGCGAGCGCACGTAACCCTGGTTTTGCTCGTGGATGATTAGCTGCGTCCCCGGATATTTTTTCATCTCTTCGAGCATCACGGCGCGCGTGTTGTCCTTGCTTCCGTCCTCGATGATCGTGACTTCGGAGTTCCAATGCGGATTGGCCCGCGACACGGCATGCAAATTTCGCAGCAAATTAGCGATATTGCCTTCCTCGTTGTACACGGGGACGATAAAGCTAATAAAGATGTCGGGAGAGGGTGATTGCATAAAAGTTGTGCCGCAGATAATAAGCGCAAAGGTCGGGGCTAACAAGTCTGAACTGAACCCCGCTCCAGGAATCCTTTCCACGTGCCGTGGGTGTGCGACATAAATGTTGGAACAGGTTCTTTTGTGAGGAAATCTGAATGTGTTAGCGCTATCAGAAAACCATAACTGTATACACTCCCTCTCCCTTCGAAAAGGGAGAGGGTTGGGGTGAGGGTGTCTCACGTGATT
>CAZOWS010000238.1:0-10987 GCA_964583365.1 uncultured Actinomycetota bacterium | reverse complement strand
CTCCGCCGAAGGCACGTTGGCCATCAACCATTCGCGGCATTGCCCGAGCGCCTGCGGATTGGAGTAAACTCTCTTTATCGCCGAGAGCTTTCCCGCGCGGGTCAACAAGTGATGCGCGATGTCGAAATAAATTTCCGCGTAAATTTTGGCGTTGGAATCCACGAACATGTCCAACGTGTGATTCACGGCGCCTTCCATAGAATTTTCTATAGGGACCACGCCGTAATCCGCGTAGCCTTTCTGCACTTCATGGAAAACGTCGGCGATATTTTTCATCGGCAAATACTGCACGGACGAGCCAAATTTGGACATGGCCGCTTGATGCGTGAATGTTGCTTCGGGTCCGAGATACGCGATGGATAGATCTTTTTCCAGCGCCAGCGCGCCGGACATGATCTCCCGAAAAATGGCCTTCAATGATTCTTTGCGCACGGGGCCGCGGCTTTGCGCTACCAGACGCGAGTAGACCTCTTTTTCGCGCTGCGGGCTGTACACCTGCTGCTTGCCCTTCGCCTTGATCTTGCCAATGTCCAGGGCAATGGCGGTGCGCTGATTGATCAAATCCACCAATCGTGAATCTATGCCGTTTATTTTCGAGCGCAATGCATCAAGCGGGTTCATTGGCATTCCCTGTTTCTGTTTTTGTCTCGGCGACTTCTGTAGCTTGGGCTGCAACCACAACGGGCAGCTCTAGCTCTTCTTGTTCCGGTTCTTTGCCCGCCGCCGCACGCTGCAGCTCCAATTGTCTTTCGCGCGCGACGAGCGCCTGCTTGAACTCTTCCATGTTGGGCAAATCCTGTAAATCCTTTAGGCCAAAATGTAGCAAGAAATCTCGCGTGGTACCCAATAGCGAAGGTTTTCCCGGGACGTCCTTTTTTCCAACAACGTGGATCACGTTTTTATCGAATAGGGTTTTGATCACGCCGTCGATGTTGACGCCGCGAATCGCCTCGACCTCCGCACGCGTCACGGGCTGTTTGTAGGCAATAATCGCCAATGTCTCCAGCGCGGGCACCGAAAGTTTGTCCTTCATGTCATCCTTCAAGAGGCGCGCGATAGCCGGCGCGTATTCGGGAATAGTTTTCAATTGATATCCCGACGCGATTTCATAGATCTGGAAGCTGCGGCCGGAATCCCGATACAACGCGCGCAATTCTTCGATCCATACACGCACGGTTTCTATGCCAATACCAGCCTGCTCTTCTTTGAGAACCTCTTGAATCTGGCGCAGGCCCAAGGGCCGGTCCGAAACAAACAACAACGCCTCCACGATCGCCTTGCATTTTCCATCCGCCATGGTTTAGCTCCTCATTTCCATTACTATCGGACCAAACTGCCTCTCCTGAAATCCCCGCAGCTCCTTCAATCGAATCATTTCCAGCAGCGCCAAAAATGTCGCTACCAGTTCCGCTAGCGTAGTCCTACCTACGAACAATTCATAAAATTCCAGTTTCCCCTTCTGCTGCAAGAGGCTCCGTATCATGAGCATTTTGTCCGCAACGGTATAGACCTCTTCGTACACCTCGCGCAGACCCTCGCCCTCTATCTTTTTTAGCACCGAGGAAAAGGCGCTGATCAAATCAAATAGCGAGACATCCAAAGAGTTTTGCTCGATCCCCACGCCCTCGGACCCCGCAACGCGGCTGAATATCTGATTCTGCAGCATCTCTTTTTGTCCGAGATTCTCGGCGATTTCTTTGAAGCGCTTGTACTCCAAGAGCTGGCGCACAAGATCCAATCGCGGGTCTTCCTCTTCGTCCTCCAGAGGCGCTTGCTCCTCGGGCGGCAACAGCAGCCGGGACTTGATATGCATTAATGTCGCGGCCATCAAGACGAATTCCCCGGCGATCTCCAAGTCCAACATTTTCATCAATTCCAAATATTCGAGATACTGCTTGGTGATACGATCTATCGGGATATCGTAAATGTCGATTTCATCGCGCTTGATCAAATACAGCAAGAGATCCAGTGGGCCTTCGAACACTTCCAATTGCACTTTGTATTTTTCGTTCATGGCATCAGCCCCACCGCATCCCGGACTTCGGCCATTGTTGCAGCTGCGGCCTGCGTCGCCTTTTGCGCGCCTTCGGCGAGAATTTCCTTCACGACAGCCGGCGCCGCCGCGAGTTCCTTGCGCTTCTCGGCAATCGGCGCGAGCGCCTTGGCCAACCCCTCGTTGAGAAAAGATTTGCAGTCCACGCAACCGATCGCCGCGCTTCGGCATTCCGCGGCGATGCGATCTTTCTCGGGCGCGTTGAATATTTGTTGCAGCGCGTACACGGGGCATACTTCCGGATGTCCTTTGTCGTCGCGCTTCACGCGAGCGGGGTCCGTGAGCGTGCTCATCACTTTTTTGCGCAAGACATCGGGCGCATCGGACAAATAAATCGCGTTGCCATAGCTCTTGCTCATCTTGCGCCCATCCGTGCCCGGCAGCTTGGGCACTTGCGTCAGCTCGGCTTTGGGCTCCGGAAAAACCGGCTTGTACATGCCGTTGAAACGCCGCGCGATTTCACGACAGATTTCCAAATGCGGCAATTGGTCCATTCCCACGGGCACGAGGTCCGCCTTGTAGAGCAGAATGTCCGCGGCTTGCAGAACCGGATAGCCAAGAAATCCAAATGTCGTCAAATCCTTGCCCTTGATCTCTTCCACTTGTTCTTTGTACGTCGGATTGCGCTGCAACCAGGGCACCGGAACTATCATCGAAAGCATCAAAAAAAGTTCCGCGTGCTGCGGCACCTGCGACTGGACAAACAGCGTGCATTGCTTCGGGTCCAGCCCGGCGGCCAAATAATCCAGCGCCACTTGCCCCACGTTGTCCTTCAAGGCTTTCGGATCCGCGTATTCGGTCGTGATCGCGTGCCAATCGGCGATCATGAAAAAGCAGCGATTCTCGGCCTGCAGGACCTTCCATTTTTGCAGCGCACCCAGCCAATTACCCAGATGCAGTCTGTCCGTAGGCCGCATGCCGCTCAGCACCGTGTGCTTAGACATTGCCGATTCCAAACAGGCCCGCCAAAAAAGATACCAGCGGCATCAAGATAGGCGTGATGAAGCCCAAATAAAACAAGGCCAGCAAGATAATAAATCCGTAGGGTTCTATCCTGCTAAACGCAATGGCCTGCGCGCGCGGCAACATCCCCGTGAGCACGCGCGATCCATCCAGAGGAGGAATCGGGATCAAGTTGAATACGGCCAAATAGATGTTGATTAAAATTCCATAACTCAAAAGTCCGACGGCAACATCGAAGTGAATTTTTTCAAACCCAACTTTTAAAATCGCCAACGCGGTCGCGGCCAGAATATTGGCTATGGGCCCCGCGATCCCGACCCATATCATGTCGCGCTTGGGATTCTTCAATAGATTAAACGTCACGGGTACGGGCTTGGCCCAACCGAAAGGCGGCAAATGAATCATGTACAAAGTCAATGGCAGGATAATTGTGCCGAATAAATCAATGTGGGAAAGCGGATTGAGCGTGAGTCGCCCCGCCTGAAACGCGGTCGGATCGCCGCGCTTAAAAGCAACCCAACCATGCGAGTATTCATGCACGGTCACGGCCAACAAAAACATCAGCATCATCACGGCAATAAACATTTTTTCCTCGGGGGATAAAAGACGTAAATCTTAAGCTGTTCGTAGGTTAGGGTCAATCACTAATTGCGACCGTAATTAATGGGTCAGTCATGCGGGTGTACCGTCATCCTGAGCAACGCGAAGGATCTCGATTTCGATAGTTTCTACCGCGCTTCGCTTGCTCCTTCGTCGCTAACGCTCCTCAGGATGACAGTACACCCGAATAACTAACCCATTATTACAAGAGATTTATAGTTCTTGCCCAACGGCTGGTTCTACTTTTAATTGGGCTTTACGGGGGTGGCGTTGAACTTTAGCCGTGTTTGTCATTTCCGGCGCAAGCAGAGATTCCGCAACGCGGAAATGCCTATCGGCTTGTTCTCTGTTCTTGCTTAAGATAGCGGTATTGCCAAGCCGGAAAAGATGCTGCATCAAAATGCTACGGTCCATCAAATCCAGATCATTGTCCTGCGGCAGCAGCAATGAAAATCTAATTTCGCCCTGATGCCCAGTAAAAACTTTCCACATGCATTCCCCGAGTGGCACGAGAAGCACATCGTTTTCTTCGTCGTATTGTGCTTGACCGAATGCAGGAATCCAACCAGGGTGATCAGAGTATTTGCTCTCTAGAGTGCTGATGCCTCCAGCGCCATCGCGCATGTAACCCAATATTTCCGAAGCAAGCACAAACAGAGAAAGCGAATGCAGCATCGCCTGCACATCTTCTTTTTTACCTTCCGTATCCTCCAAAGCATCGGCGCAGGAAACATCCTGGAACAAAGCAAAAACAAGCACGCTCGTCACGAGGAACGTGACTATCTTTTTGAATCCATAAGTAGTCGTTCTCATATGTATGTTCTTTGTCTTACGGTACTTAATCTAGCACAAATCGGGCCAAATGTCAAGGTTGGAGTCAGAATCGATAGATACGGGCGGCGTTTTTCCGGCCGATCTTATCCGCCAATTCGTCGGGCATTTCATCGAGCATACGCCATGTCTCTTCGAAAGATTGCGGAGCCCTCGAGGATACGCCCGGGACGCCAAAGAACTCATCTGTCCCGATGACGCACCGATCGGGAAAATCCTCCAAAAGCTTCTGCCATTCAAGGCGGACACTTCCATCTCTATCCACCACGCGATTGGGCATCGGCGTACCACCCATGGTGAATGGACGCTCCTCCACACGCAAGGCCAGGTAGAGGTTTGCATGAGCGCCGAGAAGGCGCCGCAGCAAATCCACGGTCATGTATCCCGTGTTGTCCCATCCAATGTGCTGCCAGACTATCCTTGCCTTGCGGTTGTGCTTGAGCAACCTCTCCAATCCTGCGATGTTCGCGGTCAAAGTCCTCGCATTTCTTTCTCCAAAACCCTTGGGGAGAGGCATATCGCGAGGCACAGCTTCCATGTGGAGGTCGATGGGGATGTCCGCTCGCGCAGCGATGTCGGCCAGCAGCAAATAAAGCGGATGATCCGGTGCACACTGGTGGAAGCTATGCTTTTTCGAAAAGGAGAGATGCAGCGCCGTCATTTCTCCAAATGCCTTGACGCCGTCCCGCACGAGTTTTTCGGCCTCGGCTTCAAATTTGGCGCGGTCCGCCTTCGTCACTTCGTCCGGCGCTATGCCATGAATCATGGGTTGGAGATTGTGGCCGCCGCCCGCAACGAACAGGCGGCCGGGATACCGTTGCGACATCTGCAATAATGCCGAGTAGTCTTCGGAAGCTCGTGAGGCAACATCCCGCGTCATGGGAGGAGGCATGATGAGCCCCTTGGCGACGCCGTACCTGTCCATGTGCTCGATCAAATTCTGAGCGGCAATTTCATGATCTTTTTGCTGCGAGCCGCCGGAAGAACCGCTCCCTCGGCTATGCGACAAACCCAATAGATGCAAATGTACGTCGATGAAAGCCGTATTGTGAGAAGTGTATTCCTCGGAAAGCACGGTTCCAATACCTGTGGTGATAAAGATGGAAACCGCGATTGGGATCAACGTTCGATAATTCATACGGAGAATGGCAACTCTAAGTCATTCTTTTTCATGCGAACCCTCCCGTAAGATATTGTTTTGTCAATTTCCCACTCGGCTGAATTTATCACAAATGCCCCATCTACACACTCTCTTCCACGGGATCGCGCGCATCGCGTGGCATTGGCGGCAATGGCGCCGGGGCGAACACCAAATCCGGCATTTGGCTGGCATGAATGTTGGCGATAACAAACTCGGCGGCTTTGCGGACGGATGCCTCGGGATCGTTCAACCTCAATTTCTGAAGATGCGAAATCACGTCGAGATCGCCGACTTTGCCCAACAGTCGCACCGCTCGCTCCCGCGCTTTTGCATTCGGGTGTTCGAGCAGCCCAATAGCGCCTCGAATCACATGCTCTCCTCCAATTGACTCGAGGGATTCTCGGGACCTTTGGATCGTATGCTCATCGGTGTCGTTCGCAAAGCGCCCCATGAGCGCATCCACCACCTTGGGGTCCGAAAATTTTCCAAGCATACAGGCCGCAATTGCTCTCCACATAGGGTCTGCATCCTCTAGGTGCTTCATAAAGATGGGAATTTCATCTGTTGAATGCTTTGTTTGAACAGTATTAAGCTTTTTGGGGGCATCCAAGATCACGTCCCATATTCCTCTCCTCACGCCCCTCGCGTAAGCAAGTTTGTTGATATCTTTATAGATAGCTGCTCCTGGAGCAGTATCTAAAATTTTGCGAACGGATGCATCGATCGGTGTACGTGCTTTCTTGGTCTGCGAGACCTTTTTAAAGGCCTTGGCTGCATCCGAGAGCAGAAACACGGTCTTGCCGAATACTTGATCTTCTTGATAATACTGAACCAATAGTTCTTCGACGAATTTGAGCTCGGACTTTGTCGAAACATAATTTCTTTCAAAACCGTCGCGTAAATTCTGAAACGCTGCATCTCCTAAATGCGTTTTCAACGCATCCCGTGTATTCTCCACGACTTGAGGGTTGGCTTGGAAGTATTGATGCAACTCTTCATGATAAAGCAGTATGTCGCGAATATTTCTCAACTTCGCGAAATGATCTTTCGAAATGACTTTTTTCAAGGCCTCGGCGACGAGGTCGATGACTTCGTCCTTTTCCTTTTGCACGGCGCCATCGGGCATGGTGCGATAAAGACCGCGGACTTCGATGATGTCTTCGATCATGGCGGGCGTGAGATATTCGCCGAGTTTGCGTTTCTCGGCATCGTCGGATGTGCGCAGCATTTTAGCCATCTTGTTTAATTGGATTTTCAAACCCACGCGAATATGTTTCTGAAAATGATGGGGATCGAAGTTCAGATCAGGCGACTGAGCGGCATGGATGCTAGCAATGATATTTTGCGCTAAATCACGCAGTTTTGAATTCCTCTCGCCCACTAGAAATTCCTGCAACGCAGATATGGCTTCCGGATGGCCGATTTCTTGGAGCATGCGCAGCGCGCGCGCTTTTATCTCTGCGTCGGAATGCCCCAATAAGGAGGCTATATGCTTGATCGCGGGCTGGCCGACGCGGATAAGCTCGGGTGTGCCATTCTCTATCGCGATGGCATCGGATTCACCGATACGCTTTGTCAACAGCGTAAGTCCATAGTGCCCCGCATCTGCGAGACTATGCGCTGCTGTTTTTGCAAGAAATTTATCGTTGCCCCAGACTGTCAAACACACATCAAGAGCAAATACCGCGTTTGCCCCACCCATCTGGCCTAAAGCCTCGGCAGCCTTTCTTTGAAGGACTCTATCCTCATTTTGCTCTGTCCACCCAACAACCATCGTTGTCAGCGAACCTACTTTCATCCGGCCAAAAAACGCGATTACCTGCAATATCAAATCCCTATCTCGGCTACACAACGCCAAGCCTAGCGCATTCAGTGTTTTTTCCTGGCTTTCTGGACCGCGATCCTTGTCAAGGCCCTTTTGCGAAATTTGTCGCGCTAGGGCACAGGCGCGCAGTATTTCAAGCCCCTGCTCCGCTTCCAAAGCCACCTGGGGAATCGACGATTTTGAAATTGCTTCCAGCATTTTCTCGTCGGAATCCGTTGCGATCTTGGCCAACACGGCGGTGGCTGCAAATTTCACATCAAGAGATGCATGAGGATCGCTGGTAATTAGTTTGCCTAAGAATGCCGACGTTGCAGAATCTGGGATTTTTTCCAGAAGGGATATCAAGCCGGGACTGTAACGCATGGCCATGATGCCTTCTCTCAAAGCTTGTATCGCGGCAGGAGTTCCGATATCAAGAAGGGCATCGGCAGCGGCGCGGCTCAAACTTCTATCCTCACCACGCATTGCTTTGGAGAGCGCGGGAATCGCTCGTTCATCTCCTAAGCGACCCAAAGCCTTGGCCGCTTCTGTTCGGAGAGCAATTCCCCCTCCTTTGTAAGGAGGGGTTAGGGGAGGTAGAGGGTGGGATAGAATTTTGATTAAGTCCGGAATTACATCTTTCCTCTTAATCATTTTCCTTAGCGGCTCGGAAACACCGGCAAGTTGAATAACATTCTCGCGGAACATGGAACGATAGGCCGCGGCTTGCATTTGATTACGTAGTGGTTTTGCAATCTTCGAGATTATGGAATCGAGGGATGCTGGGAGCCTCTCTATCGTTGGCATTTTTTGACTCGAAGATGTGCCAAACGATTGAATCCCCGTCCAATCACCGGGTTGATCAAATAGGCGATCTTTGATGTCCTGCGAATTAATGGAACGAAACATCGTGAAACGCTCGTGAAAATATCGAACGATCATTTCTTTCATGTAATCCCGATCGGAAGCTTGCACGCCATACGCGTTTTCAAATCGTGTTCGCATATCGACATATTCATCTGGAGAAAGGAACGTACGAATTTCCTTCTCCAGCGCATCTATGATTTGCCCATTTTTTTCTACCATTTTATGGAAATCACCATAGAGCTTGAACATGTCGAGTATCCTGGCGGCAGACCAGTATTTAAGACCATCTTCTGGCTGGCGTAAAAATGCCCCCTTAGGCTCATAGCCTACGGTATGAGTGAGAGTAGAAGCCATTGCATGTCGGATGGATTTCTTCCCCCGCGCCTTTTTTGATTTAACTTCTTCCTGAATGTAATAGCCTGCCTCCCCACCATCGACAATGCGCTGAATATCTTCATCGCTGAGACCGTATTTATCGGGACCCGTTTTTTTGTCGGAGAGCAATTCCATGCGTAAAACACCCCGGCTGGAGGGCGGCAACAAATAATTCGGCGGCTTCACGGGCTTGGATACGCGAGGAACAACTTCCGTTGGTGGTGGCGTGCGCGGCACCGACAAAGGCGGCGTGGGTGGCGCTGCCTTGCCTGACTTTTTCTCGCTGAGGCCCAGGAGCGGGGCCAGATCGCCCAGCGGCAGCATTTTGCCGTGGCTGTGCACCTTCAGACGCGCTAGGGACATGAGAATGTGATTGAGGGTTTCCACATCCGGCTCTCTAGGCAAATTGATATATTTATCGAACTCGTTGATGTTGGGGGCAGCCAGGCCTATGGCTACAATGTCTATGCCCTTTTCTCTGGCAATTTCCAGCCAGCGATTCAACTCTGCCTGGTCCTTGGCCGTGTCATCCCCATCGGTCAAAATAATTTCTAGTTTATTTTGCTGTCGGACATTCTCGTATTTTTTGATAATGCCTTTGACCGCATTGATGCCATGAATGCCGCTGTTGTTGCCGATTGCCAATTGATTGACCGCATGCACCAAATCGTCCTCGCTGGTGCGCATACCAAAATCTATTTGAGGCTCAAACTCCGTGTGAATATGACTTAGAGAATAATCCACTTTGTTTTTACCCAGGGCCGCGCTGCGGGCCATGTGAAATACAGCTAGAAAATACTGCGCCATGCGCGTGATTTGCTTTTGCACAACGACCATACTTCCACTGACATCTATAGTTAGCCCTATGGCCAGCTCACCCTCGGCGGGAATCACTTTTTCCACTTTGAATAGCTCCCATGAATTTTCTATCTCGCGTTGCATATCGATTTGCTCGCCGCTCTCGCGATAGCGAATGTAGCGTTTCGGCCGGCCTTGAAAAATGGCCAGGAATGCTTTTGCCGCTTTGCGGGCCTGCGCGCTCACATCATCCAGCCAGCGACCCAGAGCACTGGCCTTTCTAATATGCGACTCGGAAATATCGAAATCTTTTTCTTTCGGAGGTTGGTCTTCGGGAATTTGCTTGCCCTTACCCACGTCATCGTCCTTCTCGTTCTCGGTGTCGGGATTGCGCCCGTCCTTGACCTTGTCCGCGCCTTCTTTTTCCGGCACATCCACGCGCATCTCGGGTTGCTCTCCGGGCCTCACGCGCGTGGCGATATTGGCGTCCACGCCGCGCATGATTTGTTTGATGTGTATCCCTGATTTTGACCCTGGCGTAACCCAGACAGAACCTTTTTGCCCGCTGTCCAACAGCTCACGATGATCGTAGATGTACTGGGCCATGGCATTTAATTCCTTGGAGTCCCAGGGCTCGAGAATTTTTAAAATCTCGTCCATATCGCCTGCCGTCATTTCATCGGTGATTTCCAAGGTTCGGCCTTTTAATTCTGCAGGAATTTTGTCGGAATTTAAAAAGTCCTTTGCCTTTCGCGCGATGGTGGGCAGAGACTTGAGGATTTCTGGGTCGTCGATGTTATTGCAGATGATAAATGCCAGCGCATTCAGGATTCCCTTGGCCGCTTGAACGTAATACGAAGTTACGTCCGTCTCCCCTTGTAAAAGTGGAACAAGCTTTTGTAGCAGATATTCCCTGGTATTCTCCTTGGCAAACATCAAAGGCGCCAACATCGCGTGCATCTCGACATTAATAGGCACAATGTCGTCGCGCTTATCTTTTTGATGACCTAGTTCGTGCTGGCCTGTCCACACAATCTCTTTTTCAGATAATTCAAATGGGGTGTCCTTGGCGTGTATGACGATGGATCTTTCCCCATCCCAGAATCCCGCGGCGCCGCTACCCGCAAGACCATTGCCCTCGGTGAGTACCAAAGCGGGTATGAGATCGCGCCATCCGGGATGATCGATAGAAATTTTATCCTCTATGCTATTGGGATAGATCATGAGATACGGTTGCGCCCTATTGTCCAATTCGATGATATTCATGACCCAATAATGGCTGTATTGCGAGAACGCGCGGCGCAATTTCTTAAGCCGGTTTTCCACGACATCGCTGTTGGGATAGGCGTAGGCAAATTCGGACTGAATCGCCTTGGTCCAATCCCGCATCAGCGCGGGCGTAATATCGGGGTGATGTTGGGAGAGGATTTCGCCTGCTTTTTCCATGGCTTCCAGAATCTCTTGATTCATCTCGGCCGCTTCCAGATTGGAAAGGGCCGCAAAGTAGTTGGGCAATATATCTACTGCCAAGAGCTTCATGCGTTCCAGATCAGAT
>CAZOWS010000237.1:0-3574 GCA_964583365.1 uncultured Actinomycetota bacterium | reverse complement strand
TCCCGCCAAGATGGAGAATGAGATTCCCTTCTGCATCCAAATACGCGCCTTGAACGTCCTTCGGCAATGGCTTTACGCTAAACCAATAGAGATCCGAATCCAATTTCTCTCCGACCTTGCGCACGAGTTCGTGGTCAAAATTTAAAACCGCTTTTTGCTTTTTTGTTTGGTTCTTGAATAGCGACGCCTTGGAGGCAATATAATCCTCAAAAGACGCATAGCGATCAAGATGATCCTGCGAAATATTGGTAAGCACGCCAATGTCAAATGGCTTTTCTACATGGCCAAGGCCATCGAGCAGCCAGGAGGAAAGTTCGAGCACGATCGGAATCGGCTCCTTCAAATCGAGCATCCAATCGAGTTCTTCAAGCGGCGAATGGGTGATGTTGCCAGCAGTCACGGCTTTTGGATGCACGCTCGTAAGCATGTGGCCGACAAGCGCCGTGGTGGTGGATTTTCCGCGCGTGCCTGTGACGCCATAAACGGGATGCGGATAAAAATGGAGAAATAGCGACACGTCGCTTTCGACTCGCACGCCATTCTCTTCTGCCAACGTTACGTACTCACTTTCTTTTGGCACGTCGGGATTTTTTACAATAAGTTGCACGTTGGTGAAATCATCTTCGCGATGTTGGCCCAACACAAACACCGGCGCATAAATGTCGCGCGCAGGAAATTCGCGGCGATAGGTTTCATACCATTGCATGACGAGATCCACACTCTCGTGTAATTCCTTTTCGCTTTTCAAATCCGTAATCACAATTTGGGCGCCATGACGCAAAAGCCACTTGGCCGCGCCAACGCCACTCCCCTGCTTAAAACGCCCAAGGCCCATTACGGTGACGATGAGGTCTTGGATATCTTGGACATTCTTCAGATCAATCATAGGAATATCGTTACGAACCAACGAGAGCGTTACGAACCAACGAACAGCTACGAAACTACGAAGGGAAATGGCCAATGAGACGGGCGAGGCGCACCGAAAACATGGCACTTATAACCTGAGTCGTTGCGCTCATATATTCTATCACACCGCGAGTAATCCCGACCTTTTTCCACTTTGGGCGGATGTGGACACCGGGCATAAAGACAGTTCCATAAGGCCAGTGGCAAATACGGCAATGATAATTCAGGGCTGTTTCCGCCCGAAAACCGTCGAGAAAACGTGGATGAATTCCCTCAATCACCTCGCGCGTCATGGCTCGCTCGCCGCTGATTAACGGAAGGTGGCGGATCAACGCATATAACCAAGAACCGCCGCGATCGCGCATGCCAATATTCATCATCTGTACACCAGAAAGGACAGGACGCAGCAGGGATTCGATATGATGAAACGTAAACCCGTGCAAATCCGCGTCCACGAAAAGAAGGATAGAGGCGTCGGTCGCATTGACCCCCGCAAGCATGGCATTGCCCTTGCCCACGTTTTCGGGAAGAACGATGACGCGCGCGCCAGCTTGCTTTGCGACCATCGCGGTTTCATCGGTCGAACCATCCGCGACCACAATCACCTCATCCAGCAATGGCGAGGCAAGCAGTGGACGCACAACATCCGCGATGGTTGCGGCTTCGTTATAGGCAGGGACAATGGCAACGGTTTTCATATGCTCTGCAAGCGGCGGCGGTCAGAAAAAATTTGAATAAGGCGAAAAGTGGAATGTCGCTCGTAACGTACAAAGTTTGGTCGCTGATTGGTTAGTTGACGCTGAGCTACAACACGGGCGGTTCTTCAGTAGATACCAGCTGGACCACGTACGAAACCTCTCGGTTTTGTACGTGGTGGATACCCGTACTTTGTACGTTATCGTACGCAGGCCATGATAAGACGTTGGGACAAGAAGGTCTAG
This sequence comes from uncultured Actinomycetota bacterium, assembly GCA_964583365.1. Taxonomy (GTDB): domain Bacteria; phylum Auribacterota; class Ancaeobacteria; order Ancaeobacterales; family CAZGMX01; genus CAZOWS01. The sequence goes on along the minus strand of CAZOWS010000237.1, from coordinate 1,727 downwards.
AGAAAACAAAAAAGCCGGTTCAACGGGCTTTTTTATCTGGATGGCCTGCCATCCGTCGCGTGAGCAAAGGATGGTGGGTCGGGCGGGGATCGGACCCGCGACCTTGGGCTTAAAAGGCCCCTGCTCTACCACTGAGCTACCGACCCATGGTTGCGGGGGCACGCTATCAGAAAAAATCGGGAGGCGCAAGCCCCGCGTATCGATAGCGTATCCTTTTTCGGTTGCTGAAAATGCCATTTTGAATCTTTGTTAAGCGGAAAATGACGTGTTAAACTCCGCGGGACGACTTTAATAAACTGTGGATATGGTTAAAAAAACGAAGAGCGTGTCCGAAGTGCGGATCTTTTGAAGTGAAGAAGAACGGGTTGCGGAAGAATGTTTCCGATGGGAGGAAGAGATCCAAGCAGCGTTTTGTCTGTCGTGATTGTTCGATGAGTTGGTCGCTCGGCGACCGTCGAACGGAATCGTCTGTCGTGACAAAGACCGAACGCGCCATCGTTCGCGAGAGTCTTGAGCGCGCAAGCATGCGGATACTGAAACGGAGATTTCACAAGTCGAAACGATGGATCATGAAGACCATCCATCGTGTCACGAAACGGCTTCCTGCCAGCGAATGGGTTGCGAGACGGTTCCAACCAAACTGGTCCGGCATTCTGGTCGTCGATGGAAAGATGGTGAGGGTTTTTGATCGTCTTGAACCAAAGCTCGCCGCAGAGTCTTCGTTCACGCAGAGGCAGCGGACTATGATGCACTGGAAGGTCTGGCTCTGCTCGATCGATGCCGGAACCGGGGACCTTCCCCACTATGATTTGGCTGACGAGGAGACGAGGATTGATCTCATCGTCTTCTTTCAAAACCTCAAGAAAAATGGGTATCCATTGCACGTATTGGTCTGTGACGGGAATGAGGACATCCCTCATGCGGCACGAAAGGTCTTCGGCAAAGAGATCCTTGTCCAGCGTTGCACAAGACACTTCACGGAGGGACTGAGGAGAAAGGCTCGGGAGGCGGGATTGGAGGGAGACGCGCGCACGCGAGAACTGATCGGAAGAATTCAAGGCATCATCGAAGCGGACACGCTTGAAGCATTGGAAACAAGGCTCAGGGCATTGAAACGAAAGAGATTCAAGACGCCGTTCCATCGGGCCATCATCGAAGAATTCAAAACGAATGCCGACATCCTGACCACGCATCTGCAGCATCCGGATCTCCGCATCCCGCACACCAGCAATGAAATTGAGAACGTATTCAAACAAGTGGAGATGCGGCTTGGTTCCCTGTGCCGATTTCAACACTGGAAGTATGCAAAAGACTATCTGAACGCCTGGGCGCTCCTGCGGCGGTTCACGCCGTTCACTGACTGTCGCGGTGACCGCAAATGCCGAAACGGTCAGGCTCCGCTCACGCTTGCCGGATGCAATATCGTCGGTGTTGATCCCGTCAACCCCCCAAATTAGCAACCGATCGGGGATACGCTATCCGAACCTTATTTTACACATCGTAAACAGTATGGTCGCCAACCGTGAGCAGATGCGTTTCTTTGAGTTTTGTCGCCGTATAGCAAAAGACGACGCGGATCGCCGGAGTGATGGAAAAACGATAACGCCCCTCTAAACGTCCATGTAATTTATGGACCTGGAGAGCTTTGTGATTTTCCACCTGTTCAAAAAGAGCGACCTTTTCGAGGACTTTTTTCTGAAGAGATTTTGGAAGAGCGTGCAGCCTTC
>CAZOWS010000236.1:0-6050 GCA_964583365.1 uncultured Actinomycetota bacterium | reverse complement strand
ATCCAGATTTTTGAAACCCTCTCTGCGAGCACTACTTAGGGCCTGTTTACTAGCGACGATGATACCAGTCCACCCTTTGGGATAAATGGAACGATAAAAAAGTGGAACCGAACGATTAAACGAGGCCACGAGACAATCTTTTTGCGCTCCACTGGCCGCGATAACCTTTGCTGTCGCTCGGGTAAGCGCAATCACGCGCGACTTACGAATCCGGCTGGCCTTGACCTCCACGTAAAACTTTATCTTGCCGCGCAATTCGGCCAAAACCTCGGATAACAAAGGAACTTTCCCTCCCGAGCGATCTTTGATTTGGGCGTAACTAAGACGCGAAATTCTTCCGGATTTCCCAAACAGGCGGTTCAATGTTGCGTCGTGTATAACAACAACGTGATTATCCGCACTCAGGCGCACGTCCATCTCTATCATGTCCGCACCCATTTCCACGGCTTTTCGAAAAGCCGTCAGGGTATTTTCAGGATAATGCGCCGACGCGCCGCGATGGGCAATAACGAGGGGTTTGACCAAGAATCAACCCGCGGCAATCGCGCGCTGTTGGAGTTTGCCGAGTTCCTCCATCACGCGGTGGCTGATCTTGTGATAGCTTTCTTTCTTCACGAGCAGATGATCGAACTCCTTGTAGGGAATCATGTTCCCGAAAGTGACATGCAACTTATGCGGGCGCGGAAACTTTACGTGGCGCGGAAACATTTCGAAAGAGCCGTGTACGTAACAGGGCAAAATATCGCATTTACCCATCATCGCCAACAAACCAACACCCAATTTGCCCGGGCGCAGATTGCCATCGTGGCTGCGCGTGCCTTCGGGAAAAACAAGCACGGGTTTTCCCTTGCGCATGGTCTCGATACATTGCTTGAACGCCCCCAAATCCCCTCCTCCGTCCGTATCCAGAGGGATGGTATGAATGGAGGTAAGAAACCAGCGCGCCAGAGGCGTACTCATCAGCGATTCGCGCGCCATGTAATAAATTCCGCGCGGCGCTGCCGACCCCGCGATCGTGGGATCCAGATAGCTCGCGTGATTCACGGCCAGGATGAATCCTCCGTGCTTGGGAAAATGCTCAAGCCCGTGAATCTCCCAGCGGCAAAACACCTTGTAGAGCACGCGCAATAGCCAGTAAAAAGTCCAATACATCATAAAAAAGTTGCTCCAACGTAGATCCTTCAGCCCTGTGGGCTTCAGGATGACATAAACAAACTACATGTGCAGGAATCGTGCGATCACGGGCCCGTATTGCACGGTGACGCCGGCTACGACAATGGCAACCATGCTCATGAGCTTGATCAAGATATTCAGCGAAGGCCCTGCGGTGTCTTTGAAGGGATCTCCGACCGTGTCCCCTACCACGCTGGCCTTATGCGCGTCGGAATGTTTGCCGCCGAAATTCCCGCGTTCCACATGCTTCTTGGCATTGTCCCAGGCGCCGCCCGAGTTGGCCATCATGATGGCCAAAGAAAAACCCGTACCCAAACCGCCAGCCAGCAAACCCATCACACCGGGTACGTCCAGGAACAAGCCCGTCGCTATCGGTATGACAATGGCGAGCGAAGACGGCAAAATCATTTCGCGCTGCGCGCCGCGCGTGCTGATGTTCACGCATGCGGCGTAATCGGGCGTCGCGGTCCCTTCCATGATGCCCGGAATAGTTTTAAATTGTCGGCGTACTTCTTCAACCATCTTTCCCGCAGCCCTTCCGACAGCCCGAATCGAAAGACTACAAAACAAAAAGGACATCATGCTGCCCAAAAAGATTCCGACCAACACTTTTGGATTCATGAACGTCACGTTGTAATAGATCATGAACTGATCCAACGTGGCTTTCGCGACAAGCACGGATTTATCTCCCACTTGAATAACATCCTGCCCTACGCGCAACAAAGCGGTGCGAATTTCTTCCATGTAGGATGCCATCAGAGCCAACGCAGTGAGAGCAGCGGAGCCGATAGCAAAGCCTTTTCCTGTTGCTGCTGTGGTGTTACCCAGCGAGTCCAACGCGTCCGTTCTCTCTCGCACGTCTGCGGGCAAATTACTCATCTGCGCGTTGCCTCCCGCGTTGTCGGCGATGGGGCCATACGCGTCCGTGGCCAGTGTAATACCCAATGTCGAGAGCATGCCCACCGCGGAAATACCTACTCCGTAAAGCCCTAGGGCTACGTCGTGAAATCCCCCCGCAAAACCGTAGGCCGTGAGAATGGAAAGTCCGACGACAACCACCGGAAGCCATGTAGATAACATCCCCAGACCGATGCCCGCGATAATAACCGTGGCAGGACCCGTTAATGATTGGCGAGCCACTTCTTTGGTGGGCTCGAATTCGTCGGCCGTAAAATATTCGGTGCCTTTGCCAATGATGATGCCAGCCACGAGCCCTGATACGATGGATCCCCAAAGGCCGAAATGGCCCGGAGTGATGAAATAGACGCAGGGCGCCGATGCAATCAAAATCGCGATCGAACTGCCATTGACGCCTTTGCCCAGCGCCGAGAGCAACTCCCGCTGAGACGCCTTTTCCCCTGTTCGCACGAAATAGACCCCCAAGACGGAGAGCATGCAACCGATTCCTGCTATGACCATGGGAAGTATGACCGAAGACAACGCCAAGCTGGTTCCCACAAAAGCTGCCGCGCCCAGCGCCGCCGTCGCCAAAATGGCGCCGCAATACGATTCGTACAAATCCGCGCCCATACCGGCCACGTCACCCACGTTGTCGCCCACGTTGTCGGCGATGGTTGCGGGATTACGAGGATCATCTTCGGGAATGCCGGCTTCCACTTTACCCACGAGATCCGCCCCTACGTCCGCGGCTTTGGTGAATATACCTCCGCCCACGCGTGCAAAAAGTGCTTGTGTACTCGCGCCCATGCCAAAACAAAGCATAGTAACCGTAGTCTCTGTAAGGCCGATTCCTACCCATCCGTATAAGACGTAAAACCATATCGAGATGTCCAGCAAGCCAAGGCCGACTACCACCAGCCCCATCACCGCACCACTGCGGAAAGCAACCTGCAGGGCCTTGTTCAGCGATGTGCGCGCGGCCTGCGCGGTCTTGGAACTCGCAAACGTGGCTGTTTTCATTCCCAAATACCCGCAAAGGCCCGAAAAAAATCCTCCGGTCAAAAAGGAAAAGGGCACCCAATGCGATTGCACGTTCAAGACAAAAGCCAAAAAAATGAAGAACACGCAAAGGACCGCGAACGCAATCGCGACGACTTTGTACTGCTGCTTCAAGTACGCGTACGCCCCCTCGCGCACATATCCGGCAATACGCTCCATCGTTTCATTGCCATTCTCAGCGCGCTTCATTTCGAAATAGAATAGTATGGCAAAGATACAGGCTACCACGCCTCCGATCGGAGCCACCCACCACCAGAGCGGGATCGCGCCCGCATCTTGCGGACTAGCCCAGGCTGCAGGTGCAGCTATCAAAACAGCCAGAAAACTCCCCAGCGCTACCGTTGCTTTACTCATCGTTGAGCCCCCTTTTCATGTTTCCTCCAACACCTGTCTGGTTCTATAGACCTTCACTTCTTCCTCAATATGCGCGCGAAAAGCCTTGCGCAAAGCTAGCGTTATGGCGCCCGGCGAGCCTGAACCAATGGGGCGTTTATCGCAATAGCTGACCGGCATGACTTCCATCGTCGTGTTGGATAAAAAACATTCATCGGCCTGAAATATTTCTTCCGGGACGATCATGCGTTCGTACACTTCGATGCCCTTCTTTTCTGCCAGCCGCATGATGACACGGCGAGTTATACCTTCCAATATTCCGGTAGCCAACGCGGGCGTCTCTATTTGCCCGCCGCGCACGAGAAAAATATTGCTCGTGGTGCCTTCGGCCACATAGCCTTCGATGCTCAGCATCACCGCGTCGAAGCAACCTGCAGCTTTTGCCTGTGCTTTCGCCAACAGATTGGGCAAATAGTTATGTGATTTAACATTGGCCGGAATCGAGGATGGCGGCACGCGCACAACCGTAGGAATATGTATTTGAATGCCATGCTCGTGATACTCGCGCGGATAAGGATTCCATTGGCGCGGTATGATAAGGAAGGAGGGATTGGGACATAGATCCGTATCCAACCCAATGTCGCCTTCTCCGCGCGTGATGCAAATACGCATCGTGGCGTCCGTCAAATTATTTTTGTCCAGCAGCACTTCCACGGCTTTCAAGATGACGCTGCGCACGAGCGGGACTTTGAGCGAGATGCCCGCGGCGGAACCAAAAAGTCTGTCCATGTGCTCTTCAAACGCGTAGGGCATGCCTTGATAGACACGCACGGTCTCGAAGACGCCGTCCCCGTAAAGGAATCCATGGTCGAATATAGACACATGGGCCTCCGAGGCCTTCATGAAATTTCCGTTGAAATAGACTATGGTTTCCATATTTTTTTAGCGCGCGGCTGGGATTCTAGCAGACGTTGCTTCCACTGCCAAGATCATCGCCTTCGCTTTATCCAATGTCTCCTGGTATTCGGCGGCCGGATCGGAATCCGCGACAATACCCGCCCCCGTCTGCAGGAAAATGGAATCACCTTTTTTTGCCAAAGTCCTGATCACGATATTCAAATCATAATCTCCGCGGGAGTCAATGTAGCCAAAAGAACCCGTGTAAGGCCCGCGCGGTGAGGATTCCAGCTCGTCCAGAATTTCCATGCAGCGTATTTTTGGGACACCCGTGATCGTCCCGCCAGGAAATACAGCCTGTAGGGCCTCCGTGAACGTCAACGCCGGACGGCTAATTCCACGAACATTGGAAACGATGTGTTGCACATGCGAATATTTTTCGACCTCCATCATTTCGTCCACACGCACGCTGCCTTTGATACAGATGCGGCCGAGATCATTGCGCTCCAAATCCACGAGCATGATATGTTCGGCGCGTTCTTTGGGGCTCATCAGCAATTCGGACCGGTAGTTCTGATCGCTGTGTTCGCCGGCTCCGCGAGGTTTTGTACCCGCGATGGGCCTGGTTTGCAGCACATTTCCCACTTTGCTCAATAACCGTTCGGGGGAGCAACTGATCAATTCCCAGTCGCCGAGCCGGAAATACCCGCCGAAAGGCGAAGGATTGATGCTTCGCGCCGCGGCATAGATCTCCAAACCGGACGCGTCGGTTTGCGAGGAAAAACGCTGCGACAAATTAGCCTGATAAATATCCCCCGCCGCAATGTAACTCTGAATTTTTTTTACACGCGCGAGAAACTCATCGCGAGACATATCAGAATGCCAGGAAATGCGGGACATGGGGAAATATGGGGACATGACCCAATTGGGCTTTTTCAATTGGGATCGTGTCCCCATATTTCCGGTCCCAGCATTTCGATAATTGGGGACACGATCCCAATTCAAAATGCTGAATTGGGTCATGTCCCCAATTATCCCGGTCCCCGCGTTTTCCAGAACCCGCCGTATCTCTACCGCCTCTTCTCCAAACACCTCCAAACTCCCCACCTCATGATCCCACACAACCAAATTCCGACAACCTATCAACGACACCAAAGGAAAATCCGAAATCCGGGGACATAACCCAATTCCGATTTTGGAATTGGGTTTGTGTCCCCGCATTTCGAGAACATTTTTCCATTCGTAGGCAAACATCGCGAAAAGAACACCGTACCCATCCCCCGAATCGCCGCAGCGAGAGTTCAACCAATGATCCAGACTCTGTTGCAACGAAGCCGCAGTATCTTTCCCGGGCCTTGTGCACTCATAAACCAGCCGCGGACCTAATCCGAGCAATGAGCGTCTGCCTATCGTCGAATGCAAGGATTGACTTTCCAAAAGCACAAACGGCTGCCAGTTTTCCAACGCGTGAAACGCTGCAAGAGGGTCCACGTTCGGGCGATTCACGAACCTTTCTCCTTCCCCAAAACTTTTTCCACATGCCGCAGCGCCCATCGCGTTTTTTCTGCGACGCTCAAACCTGTCGAGTCAATCAGAATGGCATCGGGCGCCTGGCGCAGCGGCGAAGTCTCGCGTCCGCTGTCCCGCTCGTCCCTGTCGGCCAAATTCTTAAAAATGGTTTGCAACTT
>CAZOWS010000235.1:0-3065 GCA_964583365.1 uncultured Actinomycetota bacterium | reverse complement strand
TTGGGACTGGGGCCGGATATAGTTGTTCCTCAGCCTTCAGCGGAAGACGAGATCGTGGTTTTCGGTCAATCCGAGGGCGGGCCTCAGGATTTTACGACCGTACAGCACAAGGCCACAGGTTTGCGCGGCGTGGTGGGCCTGTATTTTGATCTTGCGGGGACACGAGAATATGAAACTCAAATCAAAGAACAGACAGGCACCCTCCATCAAACGATAGAACGCCTGCGCCAAAAACAAATCGAATACAACATCCAGTTCATGCAACGCTTTGCGGATTATAGATCCAAAGTCCATATTGAGTCATTTATGTTCGACCGATTGGGCGAAATGATCACCGATTTTACCCAACGTGGGTACACGCAACAGGGAGCAACGCTGCGTACGCTGGCCATGGAATGGCGCGGCCTTATCGGAGCGGAAAAAGAGGCAATGGCCGGTCGCTTCATACAACAATTGCATAAAATGCAAGACGAGCATAAGACCGAAAGAAGCGACGATGGCACACGTATGCTCGCAGCGATTTCGCTTTTGAGCGACAGACTGAACGAATCGGTGGTGAATTTGAACATCGCGAGACGGGCCCTTTTTACGGGCACGGGGTTTGTGCTTGTCGATGGGGATGAAGTGCGTCCCATGGACATTCGTCAGTTTAGCGATCAGGCATTGGAGCGATTAGTGAAAGCGGTGTCTCAGCAGCACCCTGCCATTGTGGAAGCAATCGAAGGATTGGAAAAAGCAAAAATTCGTTTAGAACATGCCGAAAGCGAGACGAACATGTTGTTGCCTAAATCCATGACCGTGACTATTGATGGTCTCTTGAGCAGCAAGCTGGGCGCCGCTTTCGCCGTCACCTGGCAAATCGTGGACAACGGGGTACGCGAGTTTAAGGAATTGCAGGCAAAATTAGAGGAAAAGCGAGCCGATCTGGTTCTTCAAGGCAAACGGGATTTAGTCGTAGAAAGCTTTCTGGAGAAATTTCAGCAATTGGATGGATTGCGCCATGCCATTCAAGACAGGCATGGATTGCTAAAGACGGTGGATCAGAACTACAAGGAAGCGCAAAAATTGCTTTCGCCAAACAATCAAATCACTGTTTTTGAACTTATCGACAAACACAACAAACGCCTTGAACTCGGCTTGGCCCAATTGCAAGACATGGCAAGATTCGAACAATTGCGCGGCGAATTGATCGAATATCACAAGGCCCATTTCAAAGGCGAGAAGCCCGTGCTGGAAAATGCTGTTTTGCCGGCCGTCGAAGCGCTTCCTGTTGAGGAAGCCCAGAGAGCGTTGCAATTGGAGCGCCAAAGTCTCGAAGATGTTGCGCAGTTGGAAGCCATTCGAGAGAGATTCATGAATGCTATTTTTGAAAGATTGGAAGTTTTGGGCGCAGAAAAAGTAATTAGCGTGAGTGGTGTCTTGGGCAACCCTCTGGAGATGATGCACGTAACGTCTGCTTTCGGTGGCAGGGAAAGACCCACGGATTATGGCAGCGAGGATCACAAGGGCGTGGATTTACGAGGTGCACCCGGAACGCCGACGCATTCCACGATCGAAGGGACAGTTGTTTTTGCCGGAGAGAGATATCCGTGGGGCGGGATCGTGATCATTCAAAATGAATTGGGATTAGAGACGCGGCACTTGCATTTGTCCTCCGGCTCCATAGCCGTGAAGGTCGGACAGACCGTAACGAAGGGACAGTTCTTGGGAAATATAGGACCACAGCTATTTGATAAAAATGGCAAAGCCGTGACAAAGGGACCGCATTTACACTATGAAGTGCGACTGCACGTGCCTATCCAGTCTTACGGGGCTATGCCACGCGCGCATGATAGTCCGGCATCGTTCAACTGGAAAGCCGGTGCCCCGATCAATCCTATGGCTGCGGCAAAGAATATTGAAGCCTATAGGCAAGCACGAATGGCCAATGAACTTCAAAAATCAAAGGATACAACAGAGGCATTGATAGAGCAGCGTAGGACGCAAGTAAATGCAGATAGAGAAGCATGGCGCGCGTCCAGGACTGTCGCGCCTGCGTCGGCGCAAACGTTGCGCTTAGCGACTCAGTTGGATCGCGCGCAAAAAGAGCTCGCGAATTCTCAACGAGAGGTGAATGAATTGCAAGATCGTATAGACGCCGCGAGGGAAAAAAGCGTAGAACTTCAGGCACAAGTCCTAGAGTTGGAAGAAAAGAACAAAGAGATACTTGCGGTCCAGCAAGGCATAAAAGAATTGTTGCCACTGCTTAGCGACGATGCCACGTTCCGAGCATCTGCGCCCGCAGCGATGCAAAAAATCCTGACATTGGCTAAACCGCTGGGTTTTTCCAAGGAAATGATCGCGATACTTAAAGAATCCTTCACGCGCCAATTGGAAGTGTACAACTACGATTTCTCGCGGACTCCGGAGACGCAGGAAGCCTATTGCCAAGGGTTACGAAAAGCCCTCTTGCGGCTACTGGATCAAATCAGCAAGGCCCCCGCACCGATACCCATGGTTGAAAAAGAAGACTCCGTTAATTTCTGGACGCCCCAAGTGCATTCGTTGGAAGAATTCACGCAGCGATCCAAGGATGCGTTATATGATTTTGTGGGTACGTTGGGGGAGCTCATGTCGCAAGTGGCTTTGCATCACCCTGTGTATCACGGGTATCAGGAGGCAGCAGCAAAGGTCTTGAGTTTGCAGCTAAAATTTTTGAGCACTATCTCGCGCCTATCCGTTTTAGATGCATCCAATAAAAGAGACTTGCTTGCAAAGGCATTTCAAGAAATGGAAAAAGCCATAGCCAAAGCAGACAAGGCAAGACGCGATGCGCTCGAATTCAAGGCCCAAAGAGTATGGGATAGAATCTCGGAACACTTTTTCCGTTTTGTTGCGAAGCTGTTTTCCGCCATTCAAGAGCGCGGGGTGATCGATCCGCCTGTCGTGCATAAAAAAATGGATAATCATATGGAAGATCTTACCCAGGCAATTCCGCACGAGGATTTGCGCAAACAATACGTTGCCGAAGCCCGAGGAATGCTTTCTGATTGGTTGGCGAAATTGCACATCAAAGTTGGGCCCAA
>CAZOWS010000234.1:0-4975 GCA_964583365.1 uncultured Actinomycetota bacterium | reverse complement strand
CACGTTGTAATCGCCCGCGGGCAAAACATAGTCCCATGCCAACGCAATTTCCTTTTTCTCCTTCGGCCCCAAAGTAAACTGTTCGTCTATCGTCGCAATAACTTTTACAGCATCCTTGCGCACAAGACTCGCCTGCAATCGATATGCCCGCGTCTTTTTTTTGTCCACTGAATTCACCCCAAGATTCACGCTTTGCCCGCCGGCATTAAGCGCAATATCCATCAACACATGGGGCGAGGTATCCAGCGCAAAATACGCAACCTTTTCTAGAATCGTTTTCGACCGATGTTCCACGCGCAAGAGCATCGAAAATTTTCCAACATTAGCTCCAATTCCCTTGGGCAAGATCATGTTCTTGGTGATTTCCAAAGCATGCTTCGATATTCTCTGGTCCCATTCCCTCTGCGACAGCAACTGCCCCGAAGGCGAGCGAAGCTCCAAGATCATTCTTGTATCCCAACTAAATTTGTCGTTGATAAAAAAGCCTTCTTCCCATATCACTTTTGCGGTTACTGTTTCAGTAGGTTCGTACATGGGCTTGTCGAGTTCCAGCGCCACATCAAACTGTGGTTCTATCCCATAAATCCCGCGACCATACGCGTGAGATGTCTCCACACTTACTTTGTCCTCGTATAAATGGACCCAAAACCTATCCAAATCCGCGATGATCGGCGCAGTGTGCGTTAATTCACCTTCCTCTCCGGGCGCCAAAACGAATGTCTTGTTCAAACTGCTTGTCACTGCCCCCTGGCCTGGAACTAGTAATGAGAAATGGCCGTATATTGGATCGCCATTGACCCATCCGTTATGCGGCAATAAATAATGCGCGTAAAAGGTGTGCGGCTTATCCGAGATGTTCTTGATACGAAAGGTAAACGAAACCGTCGTGCCTTTGGGGACTTCCTCGGCATCCGACGTAATCCACGCGAGAAAATCGGTACTGACAGAGGGGCTTCTCGCAATTTTCTCGGGCTCGACTTTTAGCACGGGATCGTCCGGGTTTAAGGCCCAAGTTATGAGATTCTTGAACAACATTCTTTCTTCCTGCGAATATTGCCCGTTGACACGACCCCAATCCGGATACAAAGCTGTAGCCACCACCTTGCCCTCACCAAACGGATACACCATCGCCACAGGCAAATTGTTCTTCGCCCGATAAATCAAAATCGTTGCATCGCTAGGCCATGTCGTAAAATATCCGTCTGCATACACGTCGAGCAAATTATCCTGTTGCCCTGCCATTATCGGATGAATTGGCTCTTGAAAATACGACGAGCCATACCAACAACTCTGGTCCTCGCTCCACCCGAAGCCCTTAGGCTGTCCGGGCAGCAATTCATACGCCCGCCCACTTTGCTGCCCATAACAAATGATGATCCCACCATTTTTTGCAAACAACTCCAACTTCCCGCGCCAAAACGGATTGTCGGCCTCCATTCCGAGTCCATCGGTCGGAATAATTAGAACCTTATGAGGATAAAATTCTTCTGTCCCAGCCAGTGGATCTACGAAGTCAAAAGGCTTGTTGATTGTCCCGAGCAAATGCACCATCTCGTCGGAAAAGCCGCTGTCTAAAACACCTATGGGACTCGGCTCGGCCTTCGGAGCCGGTGGTTTAAGTTCTTCTTCCGGTACATTCTCATCAGGGCCCATAGGATCATCGCCAATGATGACGGGCTCGCTAGACGTATCATCATTGTCATCGGGATTGTCGTTTTTATTGACATCTATCTTGAAGGAGAGGGGGTGATTCTTTCCCATATTTCCGGCCAAATCCAAAGCCTTTAAATCAACTTTAAATTTCCCCGGCCCCCGAAATCTCTTTTCCAGTTCAACGCGCGTATATTCCATCCCATCTTTTGTCATCCGTGGACTCTTTTTGGTGATTTTCCACCCACTGCCAGCCAACGAATCCACGTCCAGATAGCTATCCAGAACCACAGCCTTCGCCGTCACCGCTTTCTTGTACTTGGCGCCGTCCTCCACCCCACTGATCGAAACACGCGGCGCCTTGGTGTCAATGATGACGGGGATGGGGTGGTTTTGGGAGTCTTGGGGTAGCACTTTCTCATCCTCGTCTCTAATCTGTATCTGTAATTGGTATTTCCCTTCTTTGGCCTTAGCTCCTTTTGTGTCACCCTTCCAGGCAAGCTGAAACTCTCTTTCCCAGGGCAATGTTCTATCCGTCGCAGACCCTTTCCCTTCAGCTAATTTCACGGCTTTTTGATCCCACGCAATGTTGCCTACTTTGATCGCTTGATTACCAGGCATAACAACTATATCAATGTCCACTGTGGGCGACCGATTCTCCATACATATGAAAGAAAGTGTCGCGCCTTTTTTGGGACCCACGAAAAACCAGGATTTGCCTTTTATCGTCTTTGATTTTGCATCAAGTTTTAGTTTGCGGATGAGGGGCGGGAGCTTCTTAGAAAAAGCTATCAACGTTTGCTTTGTAATATCCTTGGCCTTGTACAATCGCCCCCACGCGATTTCCGGGTGTAAAGTTCCATAGGAAACATTGCCGTCTTCCGTATACCAATCTTTCCCCCCGTCTGTGGTAACAGGCATAAACTTTTCTACGGCCTTGCCATACGCGCCCCATCCTGTATTGCCCAAATCAGCATCCTCTGCATCATTCAGCCAGTATTTATAGGCGTAACCCTCTTTGTCTTCATAGTATTTGTCCCAACCACTCCCGCTGGGAATCTCTTGATGATAGTACAGAGCAAAGTTCTCCAGTTGATCAGGATTACCCAACACATTTCGGGCTGGCATATCTACATACGAGTAAAAGCTGTTACCCAATCCGTGAAAGCAATACTTCTTGTGCGCAGGCACTTCATCGTCCTGATACAAGTGAATCGCATTGCCCATCATCGTGTAGGCATCGTCAAAATATCCTAGCTGATAGGCCGCCACGGCATTTCCCTCCCAAAAATCCCAATTCCCGCGCCAACGATGATTGTGAGAGGACTCATCCTTGGCGCCCATGAATATCCCACGCTTCCACCATGCGGAACTCACGTTGGCAAATTTATGAATGTCGGGATATTCTTTCCGTGAGATCTCATCAACGGCATGTTCGGTGATTTTTCTATGCGTTCCACCCTGGTCATTGTTCACAGCCCAAAAGGCGAGACATGGAGACGCGCACGCCATGCTTAGTATAATGATTACTAAGCTGACCTTTATTCTCATTGACTTAGCTCGCGATATTCAGAGTTATTGCGCATCTCAAAGGCTTCTTCATCTCTAGTATAATTTGTCTCTTCATATTTATATTTCTTCTTCGTGATCAATAGCAATGCCCTGGAGGCTCTGAAACGCACATTATCAGCTTCATCTGTCAGCAATTTCTTTAAGCACGGCACCGTTGCTTGCTCTTTCTTATCTGCAAAATAGTCTATCAAAGCCATCTGCGCCGTCGGATCATCTTCCTTCTCCAGCACATCCAATCCCAACGCCCTATACTTCTCATAGTTCAAATCCATCAACTTGCGCATGCACTCTTCGCGAACATCCGGCCGTGGTTCATTCTCCACTCGTTTCTTCATCACTGCCTCTACCCGATCCATTGCCCCTGCGTGCTTGACCATCTGCTCCAACACCGCCGATTTAACGGCCCCCACATCATCCGACTCTAAAACCTTTACACCAGTGTTGAAATTTCCCTCAAAATCGCTTTCAAGCAATGTCCTTATCACTTCCTCTCGCACTTGAAAGTCTGGGTCTTTCACCAATGCCTGAAACACCGGCTCCGCTTCCTTGACCTTCATCGCCGCCAATGCACCTACCGCTCCCAACTTCGCGTCCTTCTGCCCTGTCCTAGCCAAATATATCAACATCGGCACCGCCGCTGGATCATGGATCTGCGCTATAACTCTGCCTGCATCCCATGCCATTCCATTCCGTGGATTATTCGCTATCTTTGCCAGCGAAGGCAATGCCGCCACCCCAAATTGCGCCAGCGGGCTACCGCCACCATGCCCAAAATAAAGATCAGGCCTCTTCATCATAATCTTCATAGCCTTTTCATCTTTCATCGTCGCCAGCGCGGCAACGGCTGCTTGTGTCAACAAACCATCCGTGATGTCTTTCGATTCAGCACACTTTTTTAACAAATCCAACAACAACGGCGCATCTTCCTTATTTGTGAGGCGGGCAATTGCAGTCATTACTGCCTGTATCAAATCCAAGTCTCCCTTGTTGGCATCCAACATCTCTATCCATCCTTGATTAAACCTGCTACTGCTTTGAATATTCTCCAGGAGTTTCTTGCGAACGTCCTCATCCCTTATCTTCCCCATGGCCTTATACTCAATGCCCTGACTGGGCTGCATCTTCCCCAGCAAATCCACCAACGCTTTTTTCTTAGCCTCATCTTTCTCATTTGCTATCCGCTCAACCAAATCCGTAATCGGTGTCTTTTCCTCTCTGTACACAAAAAAATAGACCCCCAATACGAGGGCCAGCGCCGTCAGCACAATAATGAATATTCGTAATTTCATATTTATCGCATTCTCACAAAATCAGTTCACAAGCCGAATGAATCTGGGCTACGTGACCCGCCATATCACAGGCGATTATTCTATCAATTTCCCCAAACCCCCAGTAGGCTTTTTATGGGCATTCCAGGCCAGCACATAGCCCCATTTCTTGGGTTTGCATCCTCAATATCCCGAGCCATGACAAGGCGCAACAAGAATAAATACGGTATACGGTGTCTGTCCCTCGAATTCGCGTGATTAGATCCAGATATACGCGGCGGTCATCAGCGGTGAAGAAGACGGTTTGATTCCTGTTTCCTCGCTGGGTAATGTGATGCGGTATATGGGGTGCAACTATTCTAGCAACACGAACCATGATCAGAGTCTATAACTATCCATGCACAGGATCAATTGAATTCCAGGGACACAATACTTAATTGATTTTGCGCATGCGCAAAATCAATTAAGTATTGTGTCCCTGGAAT
>CAZOWS010000233.1:0-3863 GCA_964583365.1 uncultured Actinomycetota bacterium | reverse complement strand
TTAGCAGCGTCCGCAGCAAAGCGTGGCAACCCCATGCGATGTATGGGATTAAAATACGAGAACAGCACAACAGGGATTTCCGTCTCCTGGCGAATCGCGCGCACGGTTTTCAAAACACCCTTCAAGGTCGTGCCCGCAGCCAAAGCCCTCTGCGCCGCACGCTGATTGACCACCCCATCGGCAATAGGATCGGAAAATGGAATACCCAGCTCGACAATATCGCAGCCATTTTTCGCAAGCCCCGCAACCAGCCGTTGTGTCTCTCGTAAATTCGGATCGCCAGCCGTCATATAAGCGACAAACGCCGCTTTTTTCTTAGCCCGCAAATCCCGAAATGTTTTATCTATGCGATTCATGATCTGCTTTCAATGCTTGTGTAGCGGGTTTCGGGAGTCCCTGAGCAGCGACTCGCCGGGAGCGCGTGGGCCCTTTTGAGCGATTGCGGCGAATGGAGACGGCGGCTGTTATAGCCGAGGGTCCATGAGCCGCATTCGCCAATTGGGTACGCGCGGAGGCGGGAGCAGCGAAGGGACTCCGGCAAACCCGCTACAGAATATGTCATGATTTCCGGGCTGTTCATTTCTCAAAATACCTTGTCGCTGTATCAATGTCCTTATCCCCGCGCCCGGAGATATGGATGATCATGATTTGATTCTTTTTCATTTTCTTGGCCGCTTCTGCCGCGTAGGCTACCGCGTGCGCGCTTTCCAGGGCAGGGATAATGCCTTCGAAACGGCTCAGCAATGCAAATCCTTCCATAGCTACCTTGTCCTGCACGCTCTTGTAAGCAACTCGGCCGGAGTCTCTCAAGAACGCGTGCTCGGGCCCGATGCTCGGATAGTCCAACCCAGCCGAAATAGAATGCGTTTCGCGCACCTGGCCATCCGCATCCTGCAACACATAACTCTTGGTGCCATGCAGAATTCCCAGCGAGCCGCCCTCGAAGCGCGCTGCGTGCTGGCCACTGCGAACACCCAATCCCCCTGCCTCCACACCCACCATGCGCACTTTCTTTTCGCGAAGAAAATCCGTGAACAGACCGAGCGCGTTGCTTCCCCCGCCTACGCAGGCGACGAGTAGATCAGGGAGTCTACCCTCGGCCTCGAGTATTTGTTTTTTAGCCTCGCGCCCTATCACGCGCTGAAAATTTCTCACCATCTCGGGATACGGATGCGGGCCCAGCACCGAACCCAAAATATAATGCGTGCTTCGCACATGCGTGACCCAATCGCGCATGGCCTCGTTGATCGCGTCTTTCAATGTCTGACTACCGGCTTCGACGCGCTTCACCTCAGCGCCTAAAAGCCGCATGCGAAAAACATTCAAGGCCTGCCGCTCCATATCCTGCGCGCCCATGAAAACCGTGCATTCCATGCCGAACATGGCAGCCACCGTAGCTGTCGCAACGCCGTGCTGGCCGGCCCCTGTTTCCGCGATAATGCGCCGCTTGCCCATGCGCTGCGCTAAAAGAATTTGGCCGAGAGTGTTGTTGATTTTGTGGGCGCCCGTATGGCAAAGGTCCTCGCGCTTCAAATAGATTTTTGCTACCCCAAGATGCTCGCTCAAGCGCCTGGCAAAAGTAAGCGGCGTTGGACGGCCTACATAATGCTCGAGATAATAGTCTAGCTCTTGGGCAAAGCGGCGGTCTTTCCGCGCGGCCCGATAGGTGCTATCCAACTCCGACAACGCCCCCATCAGAGTTTCGGGCACAAAGATGCCACCGTATTCCCCATAATATCCTTTGCGAGTTCTTGCCTTCACGCCTGATCTCCAAACAGATTGGCGATAGCGACCTCAATGTCCGGGCTGCGCATCAACGTCTCGCCAATGAGCAACGCGTCCAGACCTTTGTCGGCGACCTTATCCAATTCTTCGCGCGTCTTGTATCCGCTTTCGGTAACCGCAATCATTCCCTTAGGGATAAGCGGTGAAAGTCGTTCGGTCACGGCCAAATCCACTTCCAGAGTTTTAAGATTGCGATTGTTGATGCCCAAAATCAAGGCCCCGGCGTCGAGAGCTTTGTTCATCTCGTCTTCGTTGTGCACCTCAACCAGACTGGACATGTTGTTGTCCTGAGCGACCTTCAGAAATCGCTGCAATTCCTTGTAATCCAAAACGGCCACGATCAAAAGGACGGCATCCGCTCCCAGCGCGGCGGCCTCGACGATTTGATATTCATCCAGCGTGAAATCCTTGCGCAAAACGGGCAAAACATTTTGCGCGTGCACCGCGGCTAGATCCTCCAAAGACCCTTGGAAATAATTGCTTTCCGTCAGAACCGATATCGCAGCCGCCCCATGTTTTGCGTAGATTTGGGCGATAGCAACCGCATCAAAGTCCTCGCGAATCAATCCCGCAGACGGAGACGCCTTCTTAGCTTCACCTATCCATTTTATTTTTTCGGATGGCTTCCTGCGAATCGCCATGCCAAAGTCGCGGAACTCTTTACGCCTACCTGCTGCGTGCATTTGCTGGCGCAAAGTCTTTTCATGGCGGCGTCGGTCCACGTCCTGGCGCACACCTCCTAAAATATCATCCAGCGTAGGTTTTATCATGATTGTCATCTCTGCGTTGTCTGCACGAGTTGATTCAACTTGTTTTGGGCAGCCCCAGAATCCAGCGCGCGTTCGGCCATTGTGATCCCCTGCCTGATATTTTTCACTGCGTTGGCCGCCATCAATCCGAAAGCCGCATTCAAAACCACAGCGTCCCTTTTGGGCCCCCGCTGGCCTAGCAGTATAGCGCGTGCAATGGCCGCATTTTCATTGGCATTGCCGCCCACCAACGCTTGAGGTTTCACGCGTTTCATCCCGACACTCTCCGGGCGAAAGCGGAAACGTGAAATCTTCCCCGCGCGCAATCGATACACCTGCGTGTCAGCCGCGAGACTCACTTCGTCCATGCCATCGGCCCCGCTGACCACAAGCGCGGATTTTACTTTCAAACGTTTCAATACCTGCACGACCTTGGCTGCAAGCCCAGCATCGGAAACGCCCAACAAGCGGCAATTCGCCCCGGCGGGATTGCATAAAGGCCCGAGCGCATGGAATACGGTGCGAATGCCCAATTCTTTTCGCACGGTCGCAACTTTTTTTAAAGCAGGATGAAATGCAGGCGCAAACAAAAAAGCATACCCTATTTTTTCCAAACATCGCTGCGTTGCCAGAGCAGGCATGGAGATCTTGACACCCAATATTTCCAGTAGGTCCGCGCTGCCGCAGGAGGAGCTGACCGAGCGATTACCATGCTTAGCAACAGGGATATCGCATGCGGCGATCACGAGCGACGCAAGCGTTGAAATATTGAACGTCCGCAATCCATCCCCGCCGGTACCGCAAGTATCCAATAGCACAGGATGCCGGCTATGAATATGCACCGCATGCACACGCATCTGTCGCACGAAGCCGACCAGCTCGTCCACTGTCTCGCCTTTCATGCGCAGCGCGACCAAAAAGGAGGCCAACAGTACCGGGCTGATATTCCGTGTCAGAACTTCGTGCATAGCGGCCGCAGCCTGCTCTGAACTAAGATCCTCGCCAGCAACCAACTGCTGTAGAGTTTTCCCCAAACTCATCATGGCTAAAACATCGCTTTCCAAATAGTTAGAATAGTCTAGAAGACCCCAATGAAGGGCCAGATTCTATCAAAAGAACCCCCAGGCCCCAACCTGTTTTTCTGGTAATGGGACATTTACACCAGGGTAATAATTGTCATTGCGAGGAGGGCATAGCCCGACGAATCAATCCGGAAGTGCTTTCGAGATTGCTTCGTTGTGTCTAGCAATTACAGGTACCCCCCTTCCTTTTTCTGCACAATATAATTATCTTGGATATGTACTAAAATGGTTTACTGGCTCCATGATT
>CAZOWS010000232.1:0-6061 GCA_964583365.1 uncultured Actinomycetota bacterium | reverse complement strand
CGGCTGCTCGTTCGGCGGGAACAGTGGGCCAGGGGGAGGACTGGTCCGTCACGCCCGAATTTGTAACGCAACTGATGGATCGTCTTTCCTCGCGCAATACCGGCACACGCATTGCTGCTGCGCAGGCGCTGGTTGGGCTTGTGTCGCATGGTATCAAGACCACCGATGGCCAAAGAATTTCTCTCACTCGATTTCAATCGCTGCTGCAGGGGTTTCTGCTCGATGAAAATGAGGCTGTGCGCGTGGCTGGGGTGGAGGCGTTTAAGGAATTGGGCATACCTCCACAGGACTTTTTGCTGGAGCAATTGGATCCTTCGCCGCTTCCAGGCGACGTTCTTTGGAACAGTAAGAAAGAGTTTAACAGACGAATTGCGCTGGCGTTGTTGGTGACATTGGATTTAGATGCTAAGCAATCCGGAAACGTAGAAAAATGCCTCATGACATATCTTGAGTGTGGAGATGCTTCAAATGAGCTGGGGGCGTTGGAGCAATGCGCTAAGCTAAAGTCTGGTGGCCGTGGTATAGCTAAGAAACTAACAGATCTTCTCGGATCCCTGTCCGTTCACGATAGAAGGCTGCCCAACGTGATTGTTTCTCTTGCGCAATGGGGGAAAATCAAGCAGTCGCTGTTGCCATGGTTAGTTGAGAACTCATTACCAATAGACATGGATTTGCGCATGGCTGTTCTGTACGCAGCCAGCCGCTTGGATTCATCTAAAGATTGGAAAGCAAATAGCATGGGCATATTGAGTAATTCGTTTCTCCAGGCAGTTCTAACAAAAATCTTGCGTCCCGCTGAAGTCCTGGAGACGGCTAAGGGTCTCGGTATCGATAAGCCCAATATTCTGGAGTGGCTTGTCAATTCGATTGGCGGTCCGGATTTGAATGCTCTGGAGGTGTTAGCTGTATTTCCTGGACCTATTCTCAACGTGCTGATTGTTACAGAATTAGAAGACCTCGTACGAAAATTGGCTGACCCCGAATTTTGGAAGAACAGGCCTGGTGATCGCAAGGCGCTGTATCTTGTGCTCTTAAAAATCATTGGCGCGCACAAAATTCAAGAACTCAAAGATTTCGCCAAGAATTGTCTCACCATTGGCCCCGAAGAACGCGTGGTGGCGATGCAAGCGCTCAATCAATTGGGACTTTCAGACGAAGAGAAACTCAGCATGCGCGCAGATGAGCTAGAAAAACTGAATCTGCCAGGGTTCAAGCTCGAGGCCCTAGAAATTCTTCCCGGCCTGAATCTTCTCCAGTCCGAAGACAGGCCAAAAATCCTGGAGGTTCTCGACTATGCGCTTAGTCACGGTGATGTGCGTATTCAACTAGCCGGCATGCGCAACGTTGGCCCCGTGCTCGACGCGTTAGCGCAATTGGAAAAAGCCCAACCTGCGCCGGCCGCAGAAGCCCCATGGCCCGCGGACCCTGACGCATTGATACAAGCGATAGAAAAGAAAATCAAGGAATTGGAAAAAAGACAATTAATCGCCCAGGCAATGCAGCAGCCACTTTTGCGGGAAGTCTCGAATAGTCCATTTCCTGCCAATGGCGAATTGGAGTTCAGATTGAAGTTAAAGATGCAAGTTCAGCATCCCGATTACAAGGCGATGGTACGGATAACAACGCCCGGTTTAAATCAATTAGACTTCTCCAATGATTTAACTCAAAAAGCGGGAAGAATTGAGGGATTGCCTGTAACGATAGATTTTCTTGCACCTATCTTGGGAGTTACCACTTTGGGTTCAAGGCATTTGGTGGTTGGCGTGAGCAATGGTCTGTATTTGTTTGAAGTTATTACCGTCGATGGGAAAAGCAGACCCGCCTCAGTGATATTTAAAAAGCCCATGGAGTTCTTAGCATTGCCACAAATACCCTTAAAGGGTTTAGAACCCGTTGGCGATAAACTGCGAGTTGCTGCAGGTGATGAGCCAAATATGCGATTGTATACCTACGCTATGGGTAACCTTCCTGGAACAAAGGGAGTAATCGCCAAATTACTGAGCGCAGATTTTCTCGCAAAGCTAGTCGGGAAGCGCCTGGGATTGGGATGGCTTAAAGCCGCCGAGATTGAATCATTTACGACGCGACTGGCAGAAGTAGTCGAGAATGCCACGCTCGCGGGCGAGTTTGCTAGACCGAGAGCTCTGGAACAGATGCGCGTAGAGATTCGAAAATATTTTGATGTTGTGGGGATTCCTAAAGATGAAAACTACGACAGCATCGCCAATGATCTTGCCGACGTGATTGTTGAGAGTGCTTTGTCGCTGGGGAACATAGACCAAAAACTGGGCGCGTTGCCCGCCGGAGAATTGCCCATAGATCAACAATTGATAGACCTGCGGCAAAAATTGGCCAGAGTTCAGGCGATAAAAACAACGATAGCTGCGTTGGGGCCTGTATCCGTGCGTAAAGTTGAATTAAAGGCTGTCCGAAGTGGTAGCGGCACCGGATCCGTAATGCCACCTGTTTTTTCAACAGAGGCGAATTTTGTTAGGGCGGGAGTGGGGGTGCGGAGTTTTATTTCCGTCAAAAAAGTTCCTGGTGAAGACAGGCAGCTTGTTGTTGGTAACGGAGTGTACGAGCAGCGGATGAGATTCCCATACAGCGTCAGAGGCTTAATGGTTTCACAAGAAAGATATCTTGTGATTGCGGGCAATACCAGTTTGGAGGTCTATGACGTAAAGGACGCGCAAGGTGATTGGGTGGGGTTGGACAACCTGTTTAAGAATCTTGTCGCAAGTATTCCCAATGTTGCACCCAAATCAAAGCCTGTGGTAGAGATCAAGGGCATTTTTCGTGATCCAACCGAACCTCCTCCTCGGCCATCTGCAGTAGAGTCTAGCGATAGATTTACGGTACAGATCGTGCAGGCTGGGATGCGATTGTTTATCGTCTATGACTTGGTTTCCGGGTGGGAAAATGTTCCCAGGGCAATTCCCGCCGGTCTTCAAGAAGAATTGCAGGCAATAGCCAAGGGGCTTGCGAGTCCACCACCGTCTCTTCCGGCGAGCAACAAGGCATCGCCGGGCGTGGCTGATACAGCTAGCGCTCCTGCGTCTGTGAAGCCTGCACCAATGTCACCCCTAGCAGCGAAAATTCAGGATGATATGGTTGCAGCGGCAAGAGATGGGCTTGCGCGTGGGGAATTGGAAGTTGACATCGAAGATGTATTCGAGACATTAAGAGCAGTTTTGAAAAATGTTTTTGAAGGAAAAGCTATCTCAGAAAAAGAATGGGCCGCATGCATTGACTATGGAGATAAGATTGCGGTCAATTTGCGAGAATTCCGTAGGCCTGCGGGTGTTCAGGTTGATTTGGAAAAGGACAACCGGGCGGCGCAAGAATTGCTTTCCTTGCTGCGGGATAGGGAAGACGATGCTAAGAGCGATCGGAAACCCGTGCCTAAAAATCTATCCGACGTGTTTTTGTCTTCCCCATGGGCTCGGCAGCGCATGCAGACCATAGAAAATGAACTTACCGCGCTAAGAGATGTCAAAAATACGGATTTTTATCGCATTCTGTCAACCTTTGATGAATCCAAGGAGGGAAGTGTTTTTAATATGGTGAGTAAAAAGCTGGGCAAGAATGCTGATCGTGCTTTTGAGCAATTTCTCGGCCGCATTGGTTCATTGTCTTCTTCAGACTTTGAACTCCGACGTGCCGTGGGGCAATGTCGAATCCCCAACAATAGCATCATCGACATCTCACTTGGAGAATTCTCACAGGCCCTCGAAACACGCTACGACGCTTTGATACGCGATGCATTGTGGCTCGGAAGACTGAAGAAAATAGAAGGTCAAAAGGAAAGGCAAAAAGCGGCAAGAAAGATTCGTGAGAAATTCCGTCCGGATTTCTTTGGGGATATTATTCAGGACTTGGAGGCGGTTGCCGATGGGGAGCCGCGAACGAGCTGGGATGCTTTGATTTCGCGTGGCAATAGTTTGGGGCTGGATCTTCGGGTATTGCAGCAAGAGTTCGAAGAAACCAATTTGCCTGCGGACGCTGCAGAGGCATTTCTGTCGTTGGTTCGTGACAGGGAAAGGGAAATCAAAACCGCGCAGCCGCCGGAGAAGCCAAAAATCGAAAATCTCCAATCACCTCAGCGGCCGGCTCTGCGTGCAGAGGCTATTAAGAAGGAATGGGACGCACTCGAGAAGCTCGAGCAGGATAATGCCTTCAAGCTATTCGCAGAGTACATCAATGATGGAATTCTAACTCCCGGCGATTTCATACAAAGAGAAGTGTCCGCGATGTTTGTTACTCTCAACCGGCTTTCCACCGCGGATCCAAAACTTGAGCAACTCGCGAGAGATGCCTATCAATACTATTATGGATATGCTTACGAAAGTGGGGCAGAAATGCCCGTGGATTGGAATAAATTCTTTGATCCATCATCCGATAAATATTGGAGTGGCCATGACATTTTGAAAGAATTTATTCAGTTGATTCCGGCGCGGAAAAGGGCTTTGTTTGAGGATATTCAATGCTTGCAAAACGCGACGCGGCCGGGTATGCCGCAGCAGGATAGAGGGAATCTAAGTCAGGTAGCAGAAATCATCAGCAGCAAATATTTTTCGGATTCTATTAGCGCCTTGCAGTATTCTCTAAAAGCCATACTGCGTGGTAACGCAACATCTCTTAATTGGAACGGTACCCTTGCCCAAGGAGATAAGATGAACGTCAATTTGCGTCCATTGCAGCAAGCGGTCGCATCAGGGCAAATGCCCGTCGCTCTAACGAATCAGTTCCTGAATTTAGTTCGAGATAGAGCCTTATTTGAAGCGGAAAATGTTCCGATGAGCTCTCGGTTTTGGGCTACATCGCGCATGGGCGACATTCAAAATGAATTGTCTTTGTTGAAACAACTGGTAGAAATGCCCATCTATCATACATTTGTTCAATGTGCGGTGGCGGGAAACACTAGTTCAGGTGATTCTAGTATGGGTAACGCCGATGAATTGTTCGTGAAAATAAAAGCTATCGGAAAACAAGATCCTCTATTGACGCCGATAAGCGAAGAGCTGTTTAAGTTATATGCTGTGGAATGGTCCGATGGAAGCCTAGCATTACCGAATTCTACTTTAACCGCCTGGAGCGGGCATGCCTTGATGGCCAAATATAGCGAGGCCGTAGAGCTGCGATGGAAGGCCTTGCTTTTGGATGCGAATAATCTTTCCAGCTGGCAAGGATATGCATCCGCGTTGCAGGATGCGCGAGAAAAGTTTGTCCTCCTCCTAGCACAAAAGAAAAAGCAGGATATAAAACCCGGATTCCAGCAGATCTTGCGTCAATTAAAAGCCGACATAGGTGAATCGGGCATACGTGACGTGTTCGGGTATGAACCTACGCTGGATGCTCTCGAAAGGCTAATCCCCATGCTGGACAAGCGAATAGAGGCTGTTAAAAGCGACAAATCAAAATTGATCTCGCAAGCCGCAAGTCTACGCGATAAATACGGGATCTTCCCTGCGCAGGCATCACCATCGCAAGACATTTCTGCGATGCGTGAAAGAGCCATAGCTGCCGCGCTCTAACGGCCGCTTTTCGTAATAGTTTAGCCATATGTCATCCTGAAGGCCTGCAGCGCCTGAAGGATCTAGTTAGGCAGACTAGATCCTTCGTCGCTTTGCTCCTCAGGATGACAGAATCTCCACATAAATGTCTTACCTAAACTATTACCGTTTTTCTGCTTGCGCGCACCAGTGATATATGGTATTGTATGGTCTCTATGTCATCAAAACTTTTTCTCCATGAAAAGGCCATTGAAGATGATGGGAGAATCACAGAAGTTAAAATTTGGAAGGTGCCAGAATCAGTGCAGTATCCCATGGAATTAAATATTCACTCTATCTGGTCAAAGAATGAAGACAAAAAGAGGACTAGCCATGAAAGCTAAAACAATACAAATCAAGTCCGCCGACAGCGTGCTAAAAGATTTTGCAAACACCTACAATGCGTTAACGCAGGGAAAGCCAGTCAAAAAGAAGGTCGGGACATATTTTGCCAGCATCCAAGCTGTTCGCAATGTACTGACCGAAAAAAGGATACAACTTCTCAAAAC